>JALVRY010000086.1:5191-6799 GCA_027024625.1 Thiotrichaceae bacterium | reverse complement strand
ATTCTCTATTTCCATTGTGACGGCTGGTTTTTTGGGTTCAATAATGGCTATTTCATCGCCTGAACGTAATCCATACATATCGTGGAATTGCATGAGATTCATATTCTTTTTATGATTTTCGTAGATGCTTCGACCTAATATTGGGTAGCGAAGTTGATCAATACCAATAAGATCCAAAGCCGTTGCCAATAAATCTGGCTGCATGGTGAGTTTATTAATATGTTTAGCCTCTACGCCATCGCCAAGAATAATACCGGGAATGTGGAACATCTTGTAAGGAATCAGGTTGTCACCATAGACTCGCACATTATGATCAGCCGCTATAACGAAGATAGTGTCTTTGTAGTAATCCTCTTTTCTGGCCTGATCAATAAATAAGCCAATTGCATAGTCGGCAAACTTTACCGCATTTTTAACGCTATGTTTTTCGATATTAGGTAGCAACTCAATACGCCCATCAGGAAAGTCGAATGGCATGTGATTTGAGGTGGAGAACATAACAGAAACAAAAGGCTGTTTTGCAGCATAGTGTTTCTTAAATTCTTCGTTAGCTCGCTGCACAAGGTAATCATCACTTACGCCCCAAATACCATGATAAATAGAATCATCAAATTTATCTTCATCAATGATTTCATCAAAGCCATTGCCATAAAACCATGATGCCATATTATCAAACCGCTTTTCACCACCATAAATAAAGGAACTATGATAGCCATAAGGTTTAAGTAATTGAGCCACACTGAAAAAATCTTTTTGTGATTTATTTCGTTTCAGTACACCTTTACCTGCCACGGGTAAAAATCCAGCCGCTAGTCCTGCAAGCCCTCGGATACTTCGTGTGCCGTTTGAGTAGAGAGACGTAAACCAAAGCCCTTCTTTTGAAAAACGATCCAAATTAGGAGTAACCCCTTCTTTATTTCCTAATGCCCCAACAAATTGTGCTCCGAGACTTTCTTGTACAAAAATAACAAGATTTTTAGGTTTAGCACGTTTTACGTGGCTAAACACAGTGCGAGCAAAAGGAACTTTGCAGGCATGTGGATCAAGATCAAGCTGTTTACCCATGCGAGCATAAGCTTCATCAATACTCATGTTTCCATAGCGTTTCACATCAACTTCTGTACTTTTTTGCGTGTAATAGGCGTAACCAATTGCATAAATTGAGTTTTTGGTGACTTCATTGACAAGGTGATTATTGGTATAAGTCGCATCAGAGATATTGGCTGGACGATGTGCAAATGAAGATCGTATACCAATAAATAAAATGATAAACACAGGGAGAAACAATAAGGCTCGCTTGTAATAGGCTATGTTGTAAACATCAATAAAGAAATCTTTTGAGGCTTTCCAGAACCATCGTGCAAAAATAATGAGCATAACAGTGCTGATAAGTAATTCTAGCTTATAACTTGCCCAGATATTGCCAAGCACCTCTTTTGGATATTCTATATAGTTGATAAATAAAGCATTAGGTCGAACATCAAACTCGGCAATAAAGGGGAATGTTGCATTCTCGATATAGATTAAAACTAAGAAAATAATTAGCAAATAAATGCGTAGGCTGACATTAGCCAAACCTCTGAGCATGGAGGGTAAAAGCAATAAGAC
>JALVRY010000086.1:0-5181 GCA_027024625.1 Thiotrichaceae bacterium | reverse complement strand
TAATCCGTATAAAAATGTCCACCAATATTCTGTTCCACTGCTAGTAATACGGTCAAAGTAAAGAAGAAATAAACCAAGACGACCCACAAAAAAAAGACTAATCATACCAAGGTAAACGATAAAAAGTTTTTGGATGGGAAGCCATAGAGAAGTGGCTTTATTGGTGTTTTGCATAATAAATTTAGTTTGAAAGTCGGTGTAAAATATTGCTATTCGTGGGCTAAGTCTACATCATAATATCGAATGATTAAGAAAATATTACTTTGTTGAGAGTTCGAGATGAAGATAAGCACTAGCAAGCAAGATTTACGAACACAGATTAAATATTGGCAATCACAAAATAAAACCATTGCCTTTGTACCAACCATGGGCAACCTACATGCAGGACATATTGCCTTGGTTGAATATGCAAAAAAATTGGCGGATAAGGTGGTAGTTTCTATCTTCGTGAATCCAACGCAATTTGATAAGGCTGAAGACTTGCAAGCTTACCCACGGACAATGCAAGCAGATCAAGAAAAGCTACAGCATATCGCTACAGACTTACTTTTTTTACCTTCTGTTGAAATAATGTATCCCGCAATTGATGATGCTTGCAGCGTGCAAATCCCCGCATCAATGGATATTCTTGAGGGAGCATCGCGTAAGGGGCATTTTTCAGGTGTTGCAACCGTTGTTGCTAAGCTATTTAATTTAGTGCAGCCCAATAAAGCAATCTTCGGGCAGAAAGACTTTCAACAGCTTATGCTGGTCAGGAAAATGGTAAATGACCTAGATTTTGATGTAGATATTATCGGAATGCCAACAGTACGTGAAGCAGATGGATTGGCGATGAGTTCTCGCAATGGCTATCTTACCGAAGATGAGCGTAGTAAAGCTTCAGGCTTATATAAAGAGTTAACGATTTTACAGGAAAAGATTTTACAAGGCGAAAGTAACTATTTTGATCTTCAACAGGATACGATACGTAACTTAAAAGAGCGTGGTTTTGTGCCAGACTACGTTGAAGTGCGTCGTCAGTCCGATTTACAAAAGCCAAATGTTGATGATATGGAGCTAGTGATTCTTGCTGCTGCATGGCTAGGTAAAGCTCGGTTGATTGATAATATTACATTTCATCAGGGTGATTGAATTAACATCAATATAAGAGTCTCATAATATCGCCTTGAACAATAGGGTACTTGCCTCCATAATTGTTTGGAATGTAACGTAAATAGTATTAGGAAATCACATGGAACTCACACTATTAAAAGCCAAATTACATCGTGTTTTTGTCACGCATGCGGAATTGGAATATGAAGGTTCCTGTGCTATCGACAGCGATTTATTAGACTTAGCAGGCATTCGCGAATATGAACAACTGCATATTTATAATGTAGATAACGGCGAACGTTTTGTGACTTATGCGATTCGTGCAGAAAAAGGCTCGAAGATTATTTCCGTAAATGGTGCAGCTGCACATAAAGCAGATCCAGGGCATAAATTAATTATTTGCACATACGCCCGTTTTAACGAGAAAGAAGCTGATCAGTTTAAACCACACCTTGTTTACGTTAATGAGCAAAATGAAGTTGTGAGAACATCACAACAAATTCCAGTGCAAGCGGCATAGCTTTCTTTGATTATGTTGAGGCCATGCACACAAAGAAGGAAGTCATGTGAAAATCACCATTTTAAGGCATGGAAAACCTGATTTTGAATGGCAAAGAAGTATTAAAGGAGATGAGTTTAGGCATATTGAGCATGAATATGATGCATCAGGCATTGTTGGTGACCCTCCAAAAAATACGGTCAATTTAGTTGCCCAACACAAATGTATTGTGTGTAGTGATTTCCCCCGTTCCATTCAATCAGCGAAAGCTCTTGGTGCTAAATCTATACAGTATTCATCTGCATTGTTCAGAGAAATGAATCCTCCCTACCCTGATAATATTCCATTTAGAATGCCGCTTAAATATTGGGTTACCGTATTTCGCATTCTATGGTTTTTCGGCTTCTCAAAAAATGCTGAGTCCATTTCAGATGCTAAATACCGAGCAAAAATGGCATCAAAAAAGCTCATAGAACTAGCAGAAAAATATGACAGTGTTCTTTTCGTCGGGCATGGTTTTCTTAATTATTATGTGGTCAAAGAGCTTCTAAACTGTAAATGGAACGGATCTCGAAGCTCTGGGAAACAATATTGGGAATTTGGCACTTATCAGTATAAAAAAACTTAGTGCCTTTTGAGCTTTTCTCCATCTACTTTGTGTTAAAATGCAGAAACGCATTTACGTACATTAGATTAATAATAAAAATATATAGGGCAAACTCATGAGAATCTCATTTCTACTCTTAATTCCATTTCTATTTGCTGCATGTAGTAGCACAAAATACCAAGAACCTGTTCCAACAGAGTTATTCCAGCATTGGAAACATTCGTATGAGGAGCAAATATCACAAGGCAGTGAGTCAGTTTATCGTCCGGCTAACTTTATGAGTTTTCCGCCTAGTCGTTTTCGGATGGAATATGTTTTTAACCAAAATGGTACGTGTCAATATTTAGAATTAAGTCCAACGGATGCGCATTACCTTAAGTCATGTCGCTTTAGCTATGACAATCGTGTTATTAAGCTTTATGCGCTAGATGCGGATGAAACACTTATCAAAACATTAAATGTGCTAACAGTATTAAAGAATAGGTTAGTGCTTTTAGAAAAATAAGGGGTATTCTTGGCACTTATCCCTTGACTAATAGCAATCAAGCATAAGAGGAAACCAGTGATGAGCCAACATGAAAAAATTAATTATATTGAGTTTCCAGCCAAGGACTTAGCCGCAACGAAGCAATTTTTTAAAGCAGCATTTTCTTGGTCATTTGTTGATTATGGGACTGAGTATGTCGCCCTCAAAGATGCAGGAATTGATGGTGGTTTTTACCAGTCGGATTTAACTATGTCAGCAGCACAAGGTAGTGCTCTTATCGTTCTTTATAGCGATAATTTGGAAGCAACACAAGTGAAGATTAGTTCAGCTGGTGGCACTATAATTAAAGACATCTTTTCATTTCCAGGTGGGCGACGTTTCCATTTTGCCGACCCTAATGGCAATGAATTTGCCGTTTGGTCTGATACTTAAAGAAGCCATATGAGCTGACTTAGTATAGACTAACGGATTACTTAAGCTCGTTAGCCCTGCTCCTCATGAAAAAGACATCAAAACCTCAACAATTTTCTGACTTTAAATTTTCACCTGCCATTCTTACTGCGATTAAACAGGCAGGCTATAAAAAACCAACCGAAGTGCAGTCCACTGCAATTCCTCCTATTATGCAAGGTCGGGATGTGTTGGCAGGTGCGGAAACAGGTTCGGGTAAGACGGCTGCATTTGCACTCCCCTTACTTGATAAATTAATTTATCAAAAACGCGAAGAAGGTGAATTTGCTGCCAAGGGCAATCAAGTGAGAGCTTTGATTTTAGTGCCTACGCGTGAATTGGCGATTCAAATTAATGATGAAATCACCGCCTATGCTAAAAATATCACGCCTAAAATACGCACATTAAGTGTTTTTGGTGGGGTGAAAATTAATCCGCAAATGATGGCATTACGTGGTGGTGCAGATGTATTGATTGCAACACCGGGTCGCTTATTGGATTTGTATTCACAAAACGCAATTAAGTTTAATAAATTACAGACCTTAGTCTTAGACGAAGTAGACCGTTTAGTAGGCGAGGGTTTTAAAGATGAGATTGAAGAAGTCTTTAAGCTGCTACCCAACAAACGCCAAAACCTCATGTTTACAGCAACTTACCCTGATAGCATCCGCTATTTAATTCGCCGTTTATTGAAGCAGCCCGTAATAATCAACATTAATCCTAGTAATGATTTCTTAATTGATCAGCGTGTTTTTACCGTAAACCGAGAGAAAAAGACAGCTTTGTTAGCCTACCTGCTTAATGAGTTTGATTGGAAGCAAATATTAGTCTTTTGTAGTGCAAAGAAAACCTGCGATAACTTAGTCCGAAAGCTAGAAAATCAAGGAATTACAGCAGTTGCTATGCACGGCAATAAAGAACAACGAGCCAGAGCGAAAGCATTGCGAGAATTTAAACAAGGCAAAACACGTGTATTGATCGCCACCGATGTTGCCGCTCGTGGTATTGATATTGAACAGCTTCCCTGCGTTATTAATTACGAACTACCCCGATCTCCTAAAGATTATATCCACCGTATTGGTCGAACAGGTAGAGCAGGAGAATCGGGCTTTGCTATTTCATTAATTGCACATCACGAATATGCTCATTTTTCTGTAATTGAAAAACATTGTGATATATACCCATCACTAGAGCGTGAGCAAATGGAAGGCTTTGAGGCAGATGCCACCGCTCCACCACCAATACAGCGAACAACAGCAAAGAAAAAAGTCAAAAAGAAGTTATCAAAGAAGAAGCGTTTGCGTCTGCAAGAGAAAAAAGAAAAAGCAAAAGCAGCAGAAAAATTAGCCCCACAAAAAGTTTGGACTGAAAAAGAAGAGGAAGGAACTTTCAAACCTAAAACTAAGCCTGCCTCCACACAGAAAAAAATAGTAGCGGGTTCTGCACCACGAGGTATTAGAAAAGGGCAGGTTGCATCAATCTCACAAGAGTCCAAGTCCAATAGTTATAAGAATAAACCTGAGAAAAAGTCTAAGACAGGCTCATCATCAGCTTATAAAAAGCAAGGTTCCAAGCCATGGAGTAAGAGTAAATCAGGCTCAAGCTCCTATAAAAAACAGGATACAAAACCTTGGTCTGCAAAAGAAGCTAAACCCACAACAGAAAAACGAAAAGAAGCAAGCACATCAATTAAAAAAACTAAAAAAAGCACACCATCTGATAATAAAAAGAAAAGCGAGTCTACAAGTCAGTCTGTTAAACCTAAAAATGCCAGTATTTGGGGAGAGGTGCTTAAAAACAAAAAATAGAGTGAATAAAGGCGGTAAATTTAGGGGTAGCTTGATATTACCTATCAACCAACTCCTCAACATGAATCAATTCAATGCCGCAAGCCTTAGCCATCATCTTATCTTTTGCGGTGTTATAACCCCAAGTGGCAAATTGTAGATGAATATCGTGTAATGCAGATGTATTTTGAATATTGATTAAGGTAGGTAAACGATCTTCTACAAAGGTGATGGACTGTTTAGGGTGTTGTTTTTGTAG
>JALVRY010000085.1 GCA_027024625.1 Thiotrichaceae bacterium | reverse complement strand
TTTTTAATCAACTCTCATGTAACCTCCTAGGAGGCTGCCTGAGAATAGTAAGCGTAACGAAAATCACAGGAATATTATAAACTGGGCTTATTGAAAGAGGCGAATAGCCGTAGCTATTTAACGAATTCAATAGTCTCAGATTATAATACTCATGGGATTTGCAGTAGCTTACATATTTTCAGACAGCCTCCTAGTACTCTTAAATGGCTAAACTTAAACTATGGATAAGCAAAAAAAACGCCCTGAGCAAGGTATAAAACACAGAGGGCAAGAAAAAGTCGCCAGAATTCCCATTAAAGTCACACCTAGCACAAAAATCCAACGTAAACCCAGCTGGATACGAGCACAAGCTCCTACAGGGAAGAAAGTAAAGCAACTAAAAGCTATTTTAAGAGAGCAAAAGCTACACACTGTTTGCGAAGAAGCAGCCTGCCCAAACCTTGGAGAGTGTTTCACCAAAGGAACAGCAACATTCATGATTATGGGCGACATTTGTACCCGTCGTTGTCCATTTTGCGATGTGGCACATGGTCGCCCAAACCCATTGGATGAAAATGAGCCGCAACAAATGGCAGAGACAATAAAGTCCATGAATTTACGCTATGTTGTCATCACCTCTGTGGATCGCGATGACTTACGTGATGGAGGAGCGGAACATTTTGTTAAATGCATCCAGAAAACACGTGAATTAAATCCAGAAATTCAAATTGAAATCTTAACACCAGACTTCCGTGGGCGAATGGAAATCGCCTTGGATATTATGGATAAAGCCTTACCTGATGTATTTAACCATAACCTCGAAACTGTCCCTCGTTTATACAAAAAAGCTCGTCCTGGCGCTGATTATCAATGGTCACTTGACCTAATCAAAGCATTTAAAACACGTTACTCCGATGTACCGGCTAAATCTGGCATTATGTTAGGTTTAGGAGAAACTAAGGATGAAACAATCAAGGTCATGCAAGACTTAAGGGAGCATGACTGCAATATGCTAACACTCGGGCAATACTTACAACCCAGTTTGCATCACCTTGCTGTCGAACGATTTGTTACCCCAGATGAATTTAAAGACTTAGAGGTACTTGGCTATGAAATGGGCTTCAGTCATGT
The DNA here is from genome assembly GCA_027024625.1 of Thiotrichaceae bacterium. Taxonomy (GTDB): domain Bacteria; phylum Pseudomonadota; class Gammaproteobacteria; order Thiotrichales; family Thiotrichaceae; genus S015-18. The sequence goes on along the minus strand of JALVRY010000085.1, from coordinate 1,071 downwards.
GGCAAGTGGACCGATGGTTCGCTCTTCTTACCACGCAGATAAACAAGCGGATGGGGTGATTTAATAAAGCCCTAATTAAGCTTTATTACAGCGATATAACAAATCCCAAACACCGTGCCCTCTATCTAAGCCACGTCGTTCGAACTTCGTTTCTGGACGGCTTTCTGGCTTCTTGGAATAGGGGCTATCCGATATACTTTCAAAATCAGGATGTGCTTCCATTACTTCAGCCATATGCTCCGCATACTCTTGCCAATCGGTAGCCATGTGAAAGATTCCACCTTTTTGTAAACGTGTTGCTAATAAACTGACAAATTCAGGCTGCACAATACGGCGTTTATTGTGTTTCTTTTTATGCCAAGGATCAGGGAAAAACAACTGCACACAATCTAAAGAATTTTCTGCAATATTATTTTTAATAATTTCAACCGCATCGTCACGAATAACACGTAGATTTTTTAAATCATATTTTTCAATTAAATGCAGTATATGACCAACACCAGGACGATGAACTTCGATGCCAACAAAATCACGTTCAGGGGAATTTCTCGCCATTGTTGCCAAAGAATCACCATTACCAAAGCCAATTTCTAAGGTGACTGGGGCTTGGCGATCAAAAACCGCAGTAAAATCAAATAATCCATCTGAAGCTTCTAGCCCAAAATCAGGCCACAGTTTTTTTAAAGCCGCTTCTTGACCTGAAGTTAATCGCCCTTGTCGTAACACAAAGCTACGCACTGTCCGCATAAATTTCTGTTCTGGCATTTTTAGAAAAATGTTCCATCAATAGGAGAGGATGCAGAAGCATAACGCTTACGAGGCATACGACCTGCTAAGAAAGCCTCTCGACCCGCTTGGATGCCTTTTTTCATTGCCGATGCCATCAATACAGGATCTTTTGCCGCAGCAATCGCGGTATTCATCAATACACCATCACAGCCCATTTCCATCGCGACAGCCGCATCGGATGCTGTTCCCACCCCCGCATCAACAATAATCGGCACATTGGCATTTTCGACAATTTCCATAATATTATAAGGGTTGCGAATACCTAGGCCAGAGCCGATTGGG
>JALVRY010000084.1 GCA_027024625.1 Thiotrichaceae bacterium | reverse complement strand
ATTAGATTATCGGCTCAAAGACCTCATATTTATATTTGACTCTGCAACATTGTAAATGCAACACAATTTCAGACAATACTACCGTTATTCAATCTTGAGTAAAATACTTCTAGATAATAATCATAAAAGAAACCATTCAAACTGATACATATCAATTCTTTATACTTTCATTATTGAGATAATGGTGCTTCGACGCAGTGTATTATTAAATTTAAGAAGGAATAAAACCAATGAAATCAACTACATTAAGCCTTGCTCTTGCCGCTTCACTATTAACATTATCTGGTGCTGTATTTGCAGACGAAGGTGCTGATTTATATACAAGTAAAGGATGCCCTGCTTGTCACGGTGCAGATGCAAAAACACCAACAACTCCTGCTTACCCTAAAATTGCAGGCCAAAGTGTTGAGTATTTAACACAACAAATTACTGATATTAAAAGTGGCGCAAGAAGTAACGGTCAATCTGCTGTAATGAAAGCGATTGTTGCAGGTGTCTCTGATGAAGACATCGCTAAGATCGCAGCTTATGTTGCTGGCCTAGAATAAAACTCTTAACAGTAATCAAAGCAGATTTATAAACATTAGAGTCTTTAGTTGATTCTAGTACTCCATCTAATGAACCACCCCACTAATAGCGGGGTGGTTCATAGTTTTAAAGATCAATAGTTGTAAGCGGTGCACCAATCATTGTGTTTTTACAGCTTGGGCCAAGTGGATCACCCTCAAGGCGAGTAGTCATAACAAGTAGGATGCCACTATTACCGATAAGGGAAATAAGCTCAGCAAGCAACACCTGCAAATCAAGTTGACTGTAATGAACATTCTCAACAAATAATAAAATAGGCTGATTTAAAGCCACATTTTGAATTAATTCTTTTGTTTCTTGTGGTATACCTTTCCTCTTACGAATTTCAAAAAGCTCGGTTGAATCAAACAAATAGCGAGATAATAATTTAGCCAGCCTAATCATCATATTTTGATTTTTCTGCCCATCAGTTAACAATAGAGTATATTGATAACAAACAAAATAGTTAGCTTGGGCTAGCTTAGTTATCTCATTTTTGACACTGGGAAAACACTTGTGCTTGAAACGTATTAAAAAACTTTGTCCAATATTGTGTTCTTCAATCCCTCGGATTGCTGTTTTTATGAAGTACATCAAGCGTTCTTTATCATTAAGTCGTCTCTGTATTCTAAAAGACTGTGGTATATCTGTTTGTGTTTTAGTTTTATTAATCGCTTGATAGAGCTTTTCTATTTTGCTTGAGGGTTCTATATCAAGCTCATCTTTCAGTACTTTTTTGCAACGGTGATACCACTTAATGCCTGTGCTTTGATTGCCAAGTCTTGTATGTGAAAGAATTAATGCCCGATAAGCAGATTCCTTTAGTGCATCAATTGAAATTAATTGTGTTGCTATGCTGATAGCCTGCTCATATTGATCTTTCGATAATAGTATTTGGAGATACTGATCCATCGCCATCGAGGCTCGTTCACTATAATTGATGCGGAAACCATGTAACCAATTCTCAAATATATCCGAACGTGGATTACACCCCTCTAACAACTCACCTCGATACAACGTAATTGCTTCTTGCAAGGACTCTTCAGTGTTTAACTCCAGTGCTTGATCAAAACAAAGTGTATCAATTTTAACTTCCTCACTACTGAAGAAAATCCAATCTTTTGTTGTTTTAAATATTTTTGTATATGCAGTTGGCAAGGATTTTTTTATGCTAACTAAAGCTTGCCGTAAGCTATGTCGTGCTTGTACTTCATTACTATCAGGCCACAAAATTCCAGCAAGCTTCTCTCGTTGATGTTGGTGATCTGGATGTAAAGCCAACCATGCAAATAGAGCCTTTGATTTACGAGGAATTTCTAACAGCAGTGGCTCTTTACCTTCAGAAAAAGAAAAATCAGCAAATAATGTTAGTGTAAAAGTAGGCATTTATTTATTTTATTGACCTTATAAGGCCTCACATGAGAAAGATCTAACGCATTAAAAGGCTTGAATTCCCTCCTATTTTATTTTTTATTATCCTTCCATGTGAATGCCTCAGTACAAACGATCACCTAATATCGAGCAAAGTTTATACACCCCCAAAAGTTTTGACCATTCATTGACGGTACTTTCATATGGTGTAGCCATGCAGTAAATATTACATATATTAGTTATTTA
>JALVRY010000083.1 GCA_027024625.1 Thiotrichaceae bacterium | reverse complement strand
AGTCATGAAGCTTGGGTTATAGCGTGCCAATCTCGATGAAGAAACTATCAACTGGAGAGCCGTATGCGGGAGAACTGCACGTACGGTTCGGAGGGAGGGGAAGTGTGAAAACTTTTCCTACCCCTATTATGCTAGGGAATTTATTCCCCGTGAAAACAAGCATTTATAGCGTGATTATCCGAGGAATAAATTCCTTAACATGTATTCCCAAATAACAGGGAACAAGCTGGAGCTGCATTCAAAAAGTTTAAAGCTATGACAAAACCCTCACAAAAAAACACACAAGCAGGCAAAGCCTACCCCGAACCTTTCCCTCCCATTTGGGCATCCGAATGGGGTGAGGACATTCACGGCTTATGGGCAATGTTTAGCTACAAAGATATAGAGCAAATATTCCGTTGGATACCAGCAGGTGAATTTATGATGGGGTCACCTGAAGATGAAGATGGTAGATACCCATATGAAGACTTGCATCAAGTAACCCTTACCCAAGGTTTTTGGTTAGCTGATACCACCGTCACACAAGCATTTTGGTTTGCAGTAATGGGAGAAAATTCCAGTTATTTTTCAGATAATAAGCAAAATCCCGTAGAGCAAATTAGTTGGGAGGATGCTCAGCAATTTTTAGAAAAAATCAATCAAATAAAACCAGAGCTTAATGCCCGTTTGCCATATGAGGCTGAGTGGGAATATGCCTGTAGAGCAGGTACAACAGGGGCATTTAATTTTGAAGGTGAATTGAGTTTAGACAAGGTTAACTACCGTGGTTTATGGGAGTGGAAATCATCTGATGATTGGGGTGATGGAGCAAAACAAGCTACGGTTGCAGTAAAATCAATGAAAAATCCTAATACACGGGGTTTGCATGAAATGCACGGCAATGTATGGGAATGGTGTCAGGATTACTGGCAAGATAATTTAGCTTTTGATGATATTGACCCAAAAGGTGCAAGTGAAGGCTCTGACTGTGTTGTGCGGGGCGGCTCGTGGTTCGATGTTGGCGGGGGCGTGCGTTCTGCCTGCCGTAATCACTACTCGCTTGTTGATCGTAACTACCGCATTGGTTTTCGCCTTCTCCTAGGTCATGCCAGTCAAGCCACAGCATAAATAGATCGGACAGTTGCGAAAGCGGAGCCGCAACAGTCAGAGCTATTTACGCTGTAATGTATGGGAGTGGTGTCAGGATTACTGGCAGGGTAAATTAGGCTTTGATGCTGTTATTGACCCAAAAGGGGCAGGTAAGGGCTCTCTCCGCGTTATGCGGGGCGGCTCGTGGTTCTACAACGGCGGGCTCGTGCGTTCCGCCTGCCGTGACCACTACCCGCCTGATCACCGTTTCAACGGCTTTGCTGGAGTTCTTCCAGCCTCGTAGCCAGATAAACCTGAGGAATAAATTCTGCTATCTGCATTCCCGAATAACAGGGAACGAGCGTGTGAGTGGGTAATTTTTGTACTTATTACGGAGTGCTGCCATTCATTGGGCATGGAAGTGTTAACCACCCAAAACAGAATCTCGTAGAATATTATTAATTTGTGTTTGCCAGCCTTTTCCCTTGGCTCTAAAAGCATCAATTACATCAGAATCAAGTCTTATACTGATAGCTACTTTTGTTGGAGCTTTCTGTAGTCCTCTGGATTTTTTGTAGCTCTCATAGTGTTTACCAATTTCAGCATGGCCTAAGTCGTTAAGGTCATAATGTGCTTCCATTTTATCGTTTATACTGTTCATATTGTCTCCTCTCGCTTTTATCCATTTTTCTTGCACCAATAATTCGCAATTCATCATCAGACTCAGTATGCCAAACAATAAGGTATTCCCTTGCTTCTGAAATACCAAAAGTTAACCAGCGATCTTCATCATTGGAATGTTTTGTATCATAAAAAGTTAGTGCCAATGGATCTGCAAAGACTGTTTCGGCCTCCGAAAAAGTAACACCATGTTTCTTTATGTTTTTCTCAGCTTTATTTGGGTCTCTAGTAAATTTCATATACGTATCATTGTATATACAATATGCTCGGGTAACAAGTTCAATTAATGTAAAATCCTAGCATGTCTTCTCGTTACGAGGCTCTACTCTTCGAGTGGCACAATTTAATTTTATAGAGTAATGAATTCCTCTATCTGCATTCCCAAATAAATTTGTGAACGAGCAGAACTCTCCCATAAAATTTTTACATTCTTCAGATACGCTAGACTAAGTCACGGATTTAGGTCTAAATAAGGATTGATTATGGAAAGTGTAAATATCCACGAAGCTGAAACCAAATTCTCTAAATTATTGCAACGTGTGCACTCCTACTTAATGGAGAAAATATTATTATCGCTAAAGCGGGGACTCCTTAGGCAAAACTCGTCCTGTAAATCCTGTTAAGCAAAGAGTCGCAGGGGTTGCCTAGTACTCCATCAAACCAAGCTTGTTGGAGTTTATGCTTCAAGATTTCGGATAAATACCCAATCTTTGCTTGATGACATGCTTTCGTTGTATTCATAGCCGCCTAAATCAAAATCCTTTAGAAGCTCTACATCATCAATTTGATTTTCAATAATGTATCGGCACATCATGCCTCGGGCTTTTTTTGCGTAGAAGCTGATGATTTTGTATTTGCCATTTTTAAAGTCTTTGAATATGGGAGTAAATAATTCGCCATCTAATTCTTTCTTTTTTACGACTTTAAAGTATTCATTGGAGGCGAGATTAACCACTACTTTGTTATCGTGTTTACTCAGCTCTTCATTAATTTTATCGGTGACGATGCTACCCCAAAATTCATACAGATTTTTACCACGAGCATTTTGCAAGCGTGTTCCCATTTCTAGGCGATAGGCTTGCATTAAGTCTAATGGACGTAACAGGCCATACAAGCCTGATAGTATTCTTAAATGATCTTGAGCAAAGTCCAGCTCAGCTTGACTAAAGTTGCCTGCATCCATGCCTTCATAGACATCGCCTTTGAAGGCTAAGATTGCTTGCTTAGCATTTTCTGGGGTGAAAGGTTGATGCCAATTGTCATAGCGTTCGGCATTGAGTAAAGCAAGTTTGTCGCTGAGTTTCATCAAACTAGCGATTTCATGGGGTGCATATTCACTCAGCTGATCGATTAGCTCTTGGGAGTGCTTTAAAAAATCAGGCTGTGTGAATTTGTCGCTTGTAGGTGGTGTATCGTAATCCAGTTTTTTGGCAGGTGAAATTAATGCTAGCATGAGGCGAATCCGTTATATTTTTTATGAAAGTCCTTTTATTATACCGTGGGATTGCTAATCGACATATATTCATCCTGAATGTTAGTGATTATACCTAATGCTTCACGCAATAAAATAGGTTGTGATATTTTGGACGTGAGCTGCATGGCAGTCGAAAAATCGAGGGCTTTGGCATACTGCTTCACAATATCCGCATAGGCCTTAGCTTGCTGGCTATGCTCTAATTGGGTGGCAGATTTTTCGGCAAGTTTAAGTATTTCTCTTGCCTGATTAATATTGGCGACTGCTGTTTGGTTTCGGCTTAACTCACATAAAAGCTCAACTTTTGTTTTATTGGATTCAATATGATGTAGCTTTTCAATTGCCATTACAAGATTAAGGCTTGCTGTTTTTTTCTCACCGAAGAGAGCATAAGCTGCACTAAGCAGGCTTTGAATGCGTATTTGATTAACCGCTTCAGCTTCTTGTTTAGCGAGAAGTGATAGGTGGATAATATGATAATGCGTGCGTGCCATATCTTCGTTATTTTGTATTTCTGATCGTATAACTTGATAGAGCAAAATAGCTTTTTGATAATTATCCTTGGCTTGCTGCGTTGTTTCAAATGCCTGTGTGTAGTCATTTGTCTCTAAGATGGTTTTTAGTTCAGCTTGTAAATCCTTAAAGTGATTGTCTTCAATTGTGGCAATTTCTGGGTCACTGTGTTTTAACTGTTCAATTGTTTGGGGATCAATATCAGCTTCTTTAGCTCCGATCATACTGAGTAAGGCTGTGCGTGAATCTGGTTTTTCGATTCCCAATGCGACAATCTTAGCTTTGACATCAGATTCAACGGCTAAATCACCGTCACCGGCTTGCTGGTGCATTTGTAGAGCGATATTTTGCGATGCTGCATCGCTCATGTCGTCGGTATTCTCTTTTGTTGCCACGGTTAATTGAGCAGTATTCATGCTTTCAGTGGGGGAGCTGTTGCCTGCTGTATTAGGAGAGCTAAATGTAATTTTTCCTCCCTTGGGCGAAATAGTCAAAACTGCTTGTTTTGTTTGTTTGCTTGCTGGGTTGGTAGTGACTTGTTCACTGTTAACATCAACGGAAGTTGGAAATAGTTGGTCTTGATATAGATAAGCAACGGCTCCGATGCCGATTAAGGTAGCTAGCCCAAGCAACGCAAATGATGATGTTTTTTTCTTGGCGATGCCTAGCTTTTGTCTGGCTTCTTCTCTTAACCTTTCTTCTTCCGCTTTTTCGGCGTTTTTTTGTAATTCACTTTGCCCCATTTGCTGCAATGCTTGATGTCTACGCCTTTCAGATTCAAGAATGTCTTTACGACGTTTAACTGCGGCATATTTTTTGCCGATAACGCCGCAGCGTTCGCAGGTGTCGTTGCCTTCAGGATCTGGCTGTTGGGCATGTCCGCAGGCTGGGCAAGTATATTCAGAAACTTCAACCATCATTTCTAGTGAGATTTCTGCTCGTATATCACTGCCTAAACCTTGTTTGGCTAAGTATGCTTGTAGCTGTTTTGCTTTGTTTTCTGCAATTCCTTGAATAATGGTGAAATCAGCACCGCTTAAACAAGCGATTTCATTTAGTGAGAATTCGATTTGCTGAGGGTTTTTCTTGAGTGCTTTGCCGAGTTTAGCACTTAGTAGAGTGAGTTCTGCACTGGGGTCAACGGATGTGATGATAACGTCATATTTTTTGTCTGACATAGTATTGTTTGTTTTTATTATTGTTTGTTGATGTTATGTACTATTAATAGTTCCATAAGTATTGTCAGCTAGAAGCCTTTATACAAAGGCTATATTATCAGAATTTAGTGCCAATACTTTTGCAATCATTAATACAACTGTCAATGTAGTTTCGTAGCCTAGAACTTTTAGTAATTTTATTGAAAAAAGGAGTTAGGCTACGAGTTCATTTCTTTTGTGCGATCAAAAGAAACGAACCAAAGAAAAGGTCGCCCAACTTATCGCTATTCCCAAAAAATGCACTAATTTATCGGATCGTGTGAACTCACTACACTCCGCAAGCTCCGTTTCGTTCAAACATGCACACGATTATTCCGATAAATAAGCCCATTTTTTGGGGCGATAAACATGGGATTTTAAAAGCACTTGCTTCGCATCGTGCTTAAAAGAGACAAGCTCTTAATCTGCGTTCATCCGTGTGTATCTCGGCAATTGCTCCTGCATTGTTCTACTACAGCATATCCATGTGCTTATGTGGTTAAAGTTATATTCTATATTCTGCCGATCTAGCATGTGCTGTTAGGCCTTCGCCATGGGCTAGTACGGAGGCTATTTTACCTAAATCAGAAGCTCCTTGTGCAGAACAGCCGATAAGCGAGCTACGTTTTTGAAAATCGTAAACGCCTAAAGGTGATGAGAAGCGGGCTGTGCGTGAGGTTGGTAGTACATGGTTTGGCCCTGCACAGTAATCACCCAGAGCTTCTGCGGTATAGCGTCCCATAAAGATAGCACCAGCATGACGGATGCTTTTTGCGACTTCTTGTGCATCTTCAACTGATAATTCTAAATGCTCAGGTGAAATATAATTTGCCACTTCAATGGCTTCATCCATGCTTGCCACTTGGATGATCGCACCTCTACCTTGCAAGGAGGTATTGATGATTTCCGCACGTGGCATTTCTTGGATTAGCTTATCGATACTGGCTTTCACTTGCTCTAAGAAATCGGCATCAGGTGAAACTAAGATAGACTGTGCATCTTCATCATGTTCTGCCTGTGAGAATAAATCCATGGCAATCCAATCGGGATTGGTTTTGCCATCACAGACGACCAAAATTTCAGAAGGCCCTGCGATCATATCAATTCCGACTGTGCCGTAGACCATTTTTTTAGCAGTTGCCACGTAGATATTGCCAGGCCCGACGATTTTATCGACGGCTTTAATGGTTTCTGTGCCGTAGGCTAAAGCTGCAACTGCTTGAGCACCACCAATTGCATAAACCTCATCAACTCCTGCGATAGCGGCGGCGGCTAGAACTAAGTCATTTAATTCACCATCTGGTGTTGGGACGACCATAATTAAGCGTTCGACCCCTGCAACTTTAGCGGGTACAGCATTCATAATAACGGATGAAGGGTAGGCGGCTTTACCACCGGGTACATATAAGCCAACGCTATCTAGCGGCATAATCTGTTGACCTAGCACTGTGCCATCTTCTTCTGTATAACTCCAAGGTTCTATCTTTTGGTGTTCGGCATAGGTGGCAACTCGTTTGGCTGCAAATTCTAGGGCTTCTTTTTGTTCTGGTGTAATTGTAGCTAGAGCTGCTTGTAAACGCTCAGCAGAGATGCGTAGCTCATCCATTGAGTCAACTGACATGCGATCAAAACGGTTGGTGTATTCAATTAGAGCTGCATCGCCACGGTTTTTAATATCAGCTAAAATTCCGTTCACTGTGGTGAACACTTGATCATCGGATACGCTATCCCATGCTAATAAGGCATCCATCTCTTTCCAGAAGTTATTATCTGAAAAATTTAGTTCTTTAATTGTTAACATGACTTAAAATTCTCTCTGCGAGTTTTTACGGCATCTGCCAATTGTTTTAATACAGCTTCTGTTTGATCCCAACCTATACAAGCATC
>JALVRY010000082.1 GCA_027024625.1 Thiotrichaceae bacterium | reverse complement strand
CATATAAGTAGGAGTGCACACACATTTAACAATTTACTGGTCTATTTTCCGCTATTCAAGCCATTCTCTCAGTCGCGTAGCACGGCTATGCTTCTTCAATAATGAATGAATATCAAAAAATATCCTTCGCAAATTTTGTTAAATTAATTATGCACTCCTACTTATAACAAATAATGAAAAATGTTAATAGCTAGATAAGATAGATACGGGAAAAAATTATGAAAGGATGAATAATGCTAGAAAAAAAAGGAAACACTACATCTCCTTCCATTTCACACATCACAATCCATTTTGCTGCAACCAGAATTCTAGCAAGGCCATGTGCCACAATTTACTTCCTTGTATTCGCGTATGATAATCCTCTGGCTTTGCAAGTAACTTATCAACATAACTTCGCTGATAGATACCTCGTTCAATACATCTTTGAGAATTTAGTATATCTTGCATAAATTCCAAAAACTCACCTCGAACAAATTTTAAAGCAGGGACAGGGAAATAGCCTTTGGGACGATCAATAACGCTATCAGGAATCAATCCACGGGAGATTTTCTTTAGCACATATTTTCCGCCATCCCGTAATTTCATTTCTGGTGGCATTTTTGCCGCCAGCTCTACCAACTCATGATCAAGAAACGGGACACGAGCCTCTAAGCCCCAAGCCATCGTCATATTATCAACACGTTTCACAGGATCATCCACAATAAGCATAGTGGTATCTACCGCCAATGCACGATCAAGAAAGCAATCCGCCTCGACTTCTTCTAACTTACTTTTTATTAACTCTGCCGTAAAATCACGGCTAACAAACTTAGGTTTAAGCATCTCCACCATTTCATCATGATCACGATCAAAATAATAAGGTGCAAAACGCTGTAGTGTATCGCCTTGTGCTTCTGCCATTTTGTGATACCAAAAATATCCTCCAAAAACCTCATCAGCCCCTTGCCCTGATTGCACAACTTTTACATGCTGAGAAACCTGTTCCGATAGCAGATAAAAACCAATAGCATCTTGTCCAAACATTGGTTCAGACATATTAGCAATGGCTTCTGGTAAACGACTTAAAGTTTGTTCATTCAGAATATGGAATTTATGATGATTAGGCTTAAGCATCTCCACTACTGCATCAGAAAATTCATATTCACTACCTTTCTCTTCTGGCTGGTCATCGAAACCAATTGTGAAGGTGCGAATATCATTAACTCCAATTTCATCAAGCAATGCCACAAGCAAGCTAGAATCTAAACCACCTGATAGCAACACACCAACTGGCACATCTGCGATATTATTACGTCGTTTAACTGCAGTTTTGAGTGATTCATGAATTCGGTCTATCCATTCTTCTTCACTTACCTTTTCTTGAGGTCGTGTTGCATCTAATGTCCAATATCGTGTTAGCTTTTGATCTCCATTTTGACTTATAGTTAAGGTATGAGCAGGTTCTAGCTTTTGAATTCCATTGAGAATGGTTTTAGGGGCAGGAACGACAGCATGGAGCGTAAATAAATTATGCAATGCATCCGTATCAATACTGGTATCAACATCATAATTTAGTAAAGCTTGGGTATTTGACGCAAAGCGAAAAGTGCCTCGTGTCAGAGAATAATAAAGTGGTTTAATACCCATACGATCACGGGCTAAAAATAAGTTTTTCTTTTTTAAATCCCAAATTGCAAAGGCAAACATACCCAGAAAACGCTTAACACAGTCTTCTCCCCATTCCCGATATGCCTTGAGGATAACTTCTGTATCACCTGAGGAAAAAAACTGATGCCCCTTAGCTTTAAGCTCTTTTCTTAATTCAGGGTGGTTATAAATACTGCCATTAAAAACCAAAGCCAGCCCAAGCTGTGGATCAATCATGGGTTGATTGGCTTTTTCAGATAGATCAATTATAGATAGACGGCTGTGACCAAACGCTAAAGCTCCATCAGAAAATGTACCTTCATGGTCTGGCCCTCGTTTTTGCAAATCACCCAGCATTGCCTGTATTTGAGATAGTTCTGGCTTTTGCCCATCCCAACGGTATTCACCACAAATTCCACACATGATTTTACCCTTCAAAGAGAAAAGGGTAGATTAGCATAGCGATAGAATTCTGTGACCTAGTAGTCCAATTATTATTAGCTAAGTCCGTGGCTTCAATGCGGATAACAGGGTGAGGTCATGGATTCAGGTACTAGGCTACTAAGA
>JALVRY010000081.1 GCA_027024625.1 Thiotrichaceae bacterium | reverse complement strand
GTTCACCCTCCTTAACAGACTCGACAGATGCTTCTACCTCTTTTTGAACATCTTTAAGATTATGCTTTCTTAATTTTTTAAATAACCAGCCAGCGGGCACATACTCACCGCACAAAACCGATTCTAGTACATTAATATTCTTTACCACACGTAGCATTTCAAGCCGCGCCCCATAGGTTCCACACATTAAGAATTGGTCGCCTTCTCGGATAATTCTATTGTCTTCTGGTAATAACACATTGCCATTTCCGCGTCGCATAAACAGCGACATAGCCGAAAGTTGCTTCTTGCTTATCGAGTCTTCTGGTCGATATTCACCATGTAAAATATCACCCACTAAGACTTGTTGATTTTGAATGGTTTTATAAAGTGCAGGCGTCTCTTCTTCTGTTACGCAAAGTTGCCATAACTCAGGCACATCATCCTTAACGACGCCAATAATTCTACTTACCAACATATTTGCCTTATCATTTTTAAAGCGAGAAACAATACGTAGAAAATCACCCAACATAGGCGTTCTAATCAAGGCAAAAATGGTATTAGATAAGACATTACCACGCTGCATCACCATATCTAGATGAGCCGCCTGAAATAAGTGTGAGTTCTTATCTTCATTTTGACGAGCGACTCTGAAAGCATCAGGGTTTAGCTCTTCTGCTGTCATTAAAATAGAAAGATTATTGGCATCAACAGCAGTGCCCGCAATTATCCCCGTTGCTTCTTTTATTCCCGCTTTTATTAGCGTATCCGCCTCCGTGGGTCTTCCTATAATAGTACCAGCAGGTGTATCACGGATATCACGATTAGCCTCAATAACCCGTAAACTCACGCCTTCCTTATCTAAGTGTTCATAGAGTTCATGCCCAAAACGACCAAAGCCACAAATGATCCATAAACCCTGTTTTGGCATGGGAGGCTCTTTCATGCATTCGCCCGACTTTCCCGTCATCCAATCATAGAGACAATAGAGACTGGGTGACTTTAGGGATAAAGCCAAACGTGATGCAAAGGTTTCAAAAGGATTGATAACCTCATTTGCACCAAACGATAGAATATTCGCTTCTGCTTCTGGAGTTTCAGCTCTTGCAATTAATCGCAAATCTGGATTCAGTATTTGTGCAACAATTGCCACTGTTAAATTCACAGTATCTTCATCAGCGATGGTGATGATTCCTTTACACCAAATATGTTTGATACCTGCAATTTCTAGCACTTCGGATTGCGAAGCATCCGCACAAAGTGCCAATGGTGGCGTTTTAAAATAATCAGAATCAAGTTCATTGATTCGGTTTTCATCGGGGTCCACCACCACAGAATAAATATTAGCCTCAGAAAGAGAATGAGCAAGCTGTGACCCTGTATCACCATAGCCACAGATGATATAAAAAGGCTCTCTAATATTTTTTACATGACGCTCAAAACTATTACGGCGCATTTGTTGGCGAAAAGCAGGATCTTGGAAAACACTCAACAAAACACCAATCCCATATAACCACGCCACAACACTGGCGTATAAGGTAATTAAGGTCCAATAGCGTTGAGCATCTGTGAAAGCATACGGAATTTCACCAAAACCGATGGTTGTTCCCATAAAGCTGACAAAATAGAAAGCATGAAAAAATGACATCTGCCAAGGATTACCCTGATCATCAACACCAGGAATAATCACAAACCCCGTCATAGCAATGGCATAGACAAGGATCAGAACGATTAAAGGAGATCGTAATCGTCTAAAGAGGATGAATATTAGATTTGACATAGTGTCAGTTGCTTAGACTATCTACGCACAGTGACAGTTTCGACGACTAAAAGTACTACAGAAATGACATTAGCCAATAATGCCCCGCCAGATAATGAGATAACCGTTGCTAAAGAATGACCGCCTAGTTCTGTTCCGATAACATGCTCTGTCATTCCCCATACAATCGCAGCAATAATTAGTTGTAGATCAGCTACCAAACTGGTAGCAAGAAACACCGCACCTAAATGGGTGCGATCACCGATTTTAAGAACAGTAGAAATCAAGCTAATAACAATTGCAGCAAAAAGCTCATAAATATTATGATGGTTGATTTCATCCATACCACCAATAAAAAAGCCGAAATTTAAGGTTAAAGCAAGTACGATAAAAAATGCAAAAACAACCTTTTCAGAGTTCATTGATAGTCTTCCTTTTTGTTAAGTATAATAATACAC
>JALVRY010000080.1 GCA_027024625.1 Thiotrichaceae bacterium | reverse complement strand
CAAAACGACTGGTCACGATCATACGATTACCACTTGTTTTCTTACTACTGGGGTCTGGAATCCATGCTCTCACAAAGTTCTCAACTTGAGCTACAACCTCACCACGGTTATCACCCACTTCATCCAAACCATCCATAAGAATAATTGCTTTTTCTTGCTCTAAGGCTTGCATAAATAACTGTTGTAATTTTGGTTGTTCTAGTTGTTTCCGCTTGCTATGGAAGTATTGAGATAAGTAATCTTCAAAACTAATCGCCTGTTTTTCTAATGCTTTACTGTAGGCGTTTAAAGGTAAAAGAATAGGGAGCGGTGCGTTATTACTTTGAGCAAAGCCTAAAGCCAAGCGTTTCATACTTGTGGATTTACCACTACCAGGATCACCCAAAATAATTAAAGCTTGCTGGTCACTCACCCATTGTTCTACTGGTAAAGCGGCTGCTTCTGCCCTACCCATTTCTTTTTCCATGACTTCAAGGTCTTTACCTGAAACTGCTGTTGAGCCACAGTAATAACGTCCACCCACACGATGCCATGATTCACCATCTGGAGTGTCCATTCTAGCTCGCAATGGGACATAAACTGCTTCAAGTGTTACCCCACTAGAGCCTTTGACTGCTTCGGCAATACCATCAATACCTTTAAAATCCAAGTATTTATAGGTTTCAATAATATAGCGGCGATATTCTTGAAGTTGTTCTTGTAATTGCTCATCAGAATATCGTGGTGCGGCTTGTTCACCATAAATATTGACAATCAGTTGTTCAATCGTCTTTTTATCGCCTTGAACAAAGTCTTGATCAATCTCAACAGTATTTTTAAAAACTGTACCTGAGTTACTCAACATCTGATTTTCCTCCTTTAACTACCTTATGCCCCTGAACAAAATCACCTTTTATACTCACCTCTTTATTGAAGATGGTTCCTTCATTTGTACTGGCTTCGCTTTTGGACTTTTTTCCTAATAGGTAGTTAAAAACCAGTTTTAGTACCGTTACAATGAATGCTATTGATGTAACAAGCATTCCTATTAGCTTCCCCATACTTACCAATTTTTTAAGAGATGCCTCATCCATACTCCAAAACTTTTGTATAACAATAAAAAGATCATCTGCAAAAATTACACCTAAGAAAAACAGTAAAGCAATAATCCATATAACAATAATAAAACGCCAAAACATCGGAAAAAACCTCAATATTAGCCCCGACACCGTGCCAATCAAGACAGGATGCAGGGCAGTTTCAGTATTTGACCAGAGGGTGAAACCATCGTGATCTGGAATAATACAGGCTGGCTATGGTCTTGTACTACCACTGAATATTAGTAAATAGTTCAATTTTCTGAATACAAGCCTAAAAAGACTGTGCAGGTATTCGTGGAACAAATAAAAAATCAACTCCACCCACAACTTATTTATTTTTCGGCTGAATCCGCGTTTCATATTCCACAAAAGGTGTTATTCGGTATAATGCCAAGCACTTTCAGGCAATCCTAATGCTCTATTATGTTATCAAGCACCCTCACCGCTATGCTCGACTCCGCTTTAAATGCATGGTTGCGTCTTGATGATGAGTCTCCAGCAAAGTTACAAGCAATAGCGGGAAAAGTCATTTGTATTCATATCACTGGCTTGGAAATTAAACTTTATTTTTTCCCTGATGCTACTGGCATATACACCCTGACGGAATATGACGGTAAGCCTGATGTTACTATCAAAGCAGCTCCCATTTCTCTTATGCGATTAAATACCGCTAACGATGCAGGCAAGGCATTACTCGATTCTGATGTAGTCATCGAAGGTAATATGCACCTAAGTGAAAAATTTAGCGATATACTGGGCGGCATTAATTTAGATTGGGAAGAGTGGCTTTCTCATGTTGCGGGTGACATTGTTGCTTATAAAGCAGGCGAAACCCTACGTGGAGCTTCGGCATGGTTCAAAGAATCACATGCCGCTATGAAAATGAACACATCTGAATATTTGCAAGAAGAGTCTCGCATTCTCCCATCAGAAGCAGAAGTTAGTTACTATATGGATCAGGTAGATGATCTACGTGCCGATGCAGATCGTTTAGAGGCAAGGTTCAAACGCTTGCAAGATAGCATCAATAAACAAGGCTCAGACACTTAAATGCGATTATTTCGACTATTTACCATTATCCGTATTCTAGTTCGTCATGGTTTAGATGAGGTGTTATTGGGCATCCCAAGTTTAAAATGGTTGTATTATATCGCCCCTTGGAACTGGCAAGAAAAGACTAAAGCCCCCATCGGGGAGCGTATTCGTAAAGCACTGGAAGATTTAGGCCCCGTATTTGTCAAGCTTGGGCAAATGTTATCAACACGTCGTGACCTTGTACCGCCTCATATTGTTAATGAACTAGCTAAACTTCAAGATAATGTCCCACCCTTCCCGAATCATGAAGCCAAAGCCATTATAGAAACTTCCTTGGGCAAACCTGTCGGTAAAGTATTCAAAGACTTTGAACAAGCTCCCTTGGCATCAGCATCCATCGCTCAGGTGCATGCTGCAACCTTGTGGGATGATAAAAAGGTCATTGTAAAAGTAGTCCGCCCCACCATTGAAAAAGTGATTCGTAAAGATGTCGCCTTGCTTTATATTATCGCAGGATTAGCACAACGCTTTTGGAAACATGGTAGACGCTTACGCCCTGTTGAAGTCATCCAAGAGTATGAAAAAACAATTATTGATGAGTTGGATTTAGTACGAGAAGCCGCCAATGCCAGCCAGCTTCGTCGTAATTTTGAAAATTCACCTGATCTTTATGTGCCTGATATTTATTGGGATTATTGCAGCCGAAATGTGATTGTGATGGAGCGTATTTATGGCTTACCGATTGGTGAGGTAGATACGCTGAAAGAAATGGGTGTAGACATGCGAAGGCTGTCTGAACGTGGTGTTGAAATATTCTTTTCGCAGGTTTTTCGGCATAATTTTTTCCATGCTGATATGCACCCTGGTAATATTTTTGTTGATACCAGCAATTTAGCAGATGCAAAATATCTGGCGGTTGATTTTGGCATTATGGGAACTTTGTCTCCTGATGATCAACGCTATCTTGCTGAAAATTTTCACGCCTTCTTTACGCGCGATTACAAACGTGTAGCCGAGCTGCATGTGGAGTCAGGCTGGATTCCATCAAATACTCGTATTGAAGAGTTTGAGGCAGCGATTCGTTCCGTATGTGAACCCATTTTTGAGCGACCTATTGCTGAAATTTCTTTTGGTAACTTGTTATTGAGCTTATTTCAAACTGCTCAACGCTTTGATATGGAAGTTCAACCACAGCTTATTTTATTGCAGAAAACCATGTTGAATATCGAGGGGCTAGGACGACAGCTTTATCCTGACCTTGATCTTTGGGTAACAGCAAAACCCTTTATTCAACGCTGGATGGATGAACAGGTAGGTGTTAGAGCTTTGCTAAATGGGGCTAAGAATAATATCCCTAAAATGCTAAAAAACTTCCCTGAAATACCAAATCTGATTCATGATGTGGTTAAGCAAATGCATGATCAGCATTTAAAAATGCAGTTAGAATCTAAGCAGCTAGAAAACCTACGCATAGAAATGCAACGATCAAATAATAAAAATGTCATGGCAACCGTCGGTGGTGCATTACTTATCACCGCAACAGTTGCAACAGTCACCCCTATAGGTATTGGTTTAGTTTCTTGGTTAACAGGGGCTGGTGGTATTGCACTGTTAGCTTATAGTTTGTTTAAAAAATAACTTAACATCTCCCTCCTCTTGATCTTTTCTGAGACCTTTGCATGAAAGGGTGACGAGAGAAAAAAGAGCGTAATTTTCCCTATTCAGTCAAAAAATTAGGATAATAGCCGAGCTATTGGCTGATTTTTTAGACTAAATAGGGGAGTTTAAGCCTTTTTTATTCGTTAGATCTTTCGTGCAAAGGTCGCTTTCTATATTTTGGACTGATGCCTTTAGTATCAGAGGCTTATTGGTTATGGTGCTATTGATGCATAACTGTATCTTGAGTATTGCCAAAATTTAGCTGAAAAAAATTTCAAATTATTTTATATATTTCTTTGACTTAACCGCTTCTCGTATTATTATCCTGTCACCTTTCAAAGCCTAGGAGGCTGGTCTAGAACACAAGCCGTAGCTAGTGGAAGCTAGATTTTTCATCAATTTGAAGCGAATAATCGTCCTATTTAACGAGAATTGAGAAACAATCTAAATTCAACTTTCCCGCCATGGGCTCACTAAATCTCGGGCAAGCTCCTAGGAATATATACATTCCTCACTATTCAAATGGTTGACGCATGGCACAAGACACTCACCAAGTTACAACAAAAGAACGAATCAAAAAGCGTTTAGCTTCTATTGCAATTTTTATTATGTTTGCAGCCTTCCTTGCTTTTGAGGGGCCGACAATAGAGATTGCTTGGGTAACCGCAATATTGCTACTCACCATTTATTTATTTGCATTTGAAGTTGTTGATGTCGATATTGCCGCCGTCAGTATTATGGTGCTACTAGGGCTGAGTAGCCTCTTTTATCCAATCATGGGGTTAGATAAGCCACTGGTTGATTCCACGCATTTATTTGATGGTTTTTCTAGCAATGCCGTTATGTCCATCATTGCAGTAATGATTATTGGTGCAGGATTAGATAAAACAGGCATCATGTCCAAAGTTGCAGCATTTATACTCAATGTTGGCGGAACATCAGAGAAACGTATCATTCCGATCATATCTAGCACCGTTGCCTTTATTTCATCTTTTATGCAAAACGTCGGTGCTGCTGCTCTTTTCTTACCTGTCGTTGCACGTATTTCAGCTCGTTCTGGCTTACCTATGTCACGTTTACTCATGCCTATGGGATTCTGTGCAATATTAGGTGGAACGATGACAATGGTTGGCTCATCTCCACTCATTCTGTTAAATGACCTAATCTTAACTTCTAATACTGCACTACCTGCAGATCAGCAAATGGACACATGGGGTCTGTTTTCAGTGACAGCGATTGGAGCACCCTTAGTTCTTGTTGGAATTCTCTATTTTGTCATAGCTGGTCGTTTAGTTTTACCAACAACTGAAAGCGAAAGTAGTACAACTGGCTCAGATGCCATGCAGTATTTTCATGATGTTTATGGTGTTGATTATGAGCTATTTGAATTGGTTGTTACCACAGGTAATTCACTAATAGGTAAGCATCTAGATGATATTGAAACAAAATATGGCATCAGAATCATCGCAACAAAATTACTAGGACAAGAAACACGGATTGGCCCCGGTGCTTTAGACAGAAACACTGGTATACAAGCAGGAATGGTACTTGGCGTTGTTGCCGAACCAGAAAATTTATCGCACTTTATTGATAAATATAAATTAAAAAAGCGAGACGAGCTACGTACTTTTTCTGAAGCTCTATCTAATACCAAGGCAGGTATTGCAGAAGTTGTTATTCCACCAGGTTCAAAACTTATTGGAAAAAGTGCTCGCGATGTGTGGATGCGTAAGACCTATGGTATCGCAATGGTTGGCTTACACCGAGATGGTGCGACCATGCGAGAAGGCGAAGATATTCGTAATATTGCTTTCAAATCAGGAGATACTCTAGTTGTTCATACAACATGGGAATCCCTCATGCGACTAGCTAAAAATAAAAACTTTGTTGTTATTACGACAGAGTACCCTCGCGAAGAACTACGCCCACACAAGGTTATGTGGGCTGGAATTTTCTTTGCTATTGCTTTGACGATGGTTTTATTTACCGACATACGCTTATCTATTGCCTTACTCACAGGAGCAATCGGCATGGTACTTTCTGGCGTATTGAATATTGATGAAGCTTATGAGGCAGTTTCTTGGAAAACTGTATTCCTGTTGGCAAGTCTAATCCCATTGGGTCTTGCTGTAGAACAAACTGGCACAGCTAAGTGGATTGCAGACCAGACATTAAGTGTTGTTGGTGATATGCCAATATGGGTAATTCAACTCGCAATCGGTGTGCTTGCCACCTTCTTTACCTTGGTGATGTCTAATGTTGGTGCAACAGTATTACTCGTTCCTCTAGCTGTAAACATAGCAATTGGTGTAGGAGCTGACCCTGCTTTATTTGCATTGACAGTTGCAATTGCAACATCCAACTCCTTCATTATCCCAACACATCAGGTGAATGCTTTGATCATGGGGCCAGGTGGTTATCGTGTGCCTGACTTTATTCGTGCTGGTAGTGTTATGACGATTCTTTTCTTAGTTGTCATGATCGCAATGATGAATCTTGTTTTTTAGCTTGAGAGCTTTGCACGAAAAGATAGCAAGAGAAAATTGAAAACTTTCTTATCTGCTATACCTTTTCGTGTACAGCTCAGTTAAAGCTGAACGTAGTCGAAACATTTAGAAGAAAACACCATTTTTCCATCTTACAAGCAAGAATTACTTGAATCTGAGCCTGTGACTTCAATACAGATATCATCCAAATAAAACCAAAACGCTTTATATAAATTTAAGTCATTGATTATTATTGCAATTTAAATAAACAGAACCTTAGAAAAAGCTATATATCTATCATACCCCTCCCCTTCCTGTGTATTTATCTATATTAATATTGGTGTATATTAGTTTTTTTGAATATAATCGCTTCGATTTTAATATTTGACTTATTAATACTTATTCGGCTTGAGCAAAATATGCAGACTGATAAGTAATTCTGGAGGGCGTAATGTCTTATCAAAAACCTAACGATCCAATGGCAAAAAATATAATTGCTGTTGCAGCTATTGTGTTACTTGCTGCTGTTGCAATATTAGTAACCAGTTTATTTAAAACAATTCAGCGTAATACCGTTGAAGGCTCCGCGGAAGAT
>JALVRY010000079.1 GCA_027024625.1 Thiotrichaceae bacterium | reverse complement strand
TGAGAGTAAGGCATCAGCAGCTTCACGCATATCTTTGCCTGTGGCGGGTTCATCTGTGCTGGGGCGTGTATCATCAAATTGCCCTCGATAATAAAGATTATGTCCCATATCAAACATAAAGAAGTCTGGGGTACAAGCTGCTTGGTAAGCCTTAGCGACCTCTTGAGTTTCATCGTATAAATAGGGGAAGGTATAGCCGTATTTTTTTACATCGTCTACCATTTTTTCAGGGCTATCATCAGGATAGTTTTCAACATCATTGGCGTTAATTGCAACAATTTGTAGCCCTTTTGCCTGATATTCTTTGGCAAATTCGACAAAAGCCTCCTTTAATTTAATAACATAAGGGCAGTGGTTACAGATAAATGCAACTAAAATAGGTTTACCTGAAAACTGTTCCAGAGAAACATGTTTTCCTGTTGCGGGTTCTAATAAGTTGAAAGCTGGAGCTTGTGTACAAAGCTCTAGCATGGTGGATGGTGTACGTGCCATGATTGATTTATTCCTCAGCTAATCTCTAAGCCAATGATCTCGCTACAGTGTAGTGAGGTTGTAGATTTAGGTAATAATTCTGACCAAATAATGGACAGTTTTTTTCATAATAATTGAATTATACTCGGATTCCTGTGACTTACGTATTTCTGGTACAGTTTTATGGGTATAAGTAAATGATACGATTATTAGGGCTAATCACACTCCTTCTCTTCTCTGGTTTCTCACATGCAGAGTTATCTAAGGAACGCGTTTTCATTTTAGCAGGGCAGTCTAATATGATGGGTAGAGGGCGAACCGATCAATTACCCGAAGAGTTAAAAGAACAACCTGATAACGTGTCTTATTATACACATGGACGAAAATCAAATATTGCTAAATATTCGATGTTTGGCCCTGAAGTCGAATTTACACATGCAATAGCTAAAACTTTTCCTAATGACAAAATTATTATTATTAAGTCTGCGGCTAGTGGTTCAGCAATTGATGAATGGCTACCGGGTTCGCCACTTTATGAAGGGCTATTACGACAGGTTAAGTTTGTCGTTGATCCAGCAAAAACGAATATTGAAGCCGTTGTTTGGATGCAGGGTGAGACGGATGCTCGCAGTCAAGAATCAGCAGAAAAATATAAGGAGAAACTGACAAGCTTTATCACAACACTTCGTCATGATCTTCATGCGGAACAAGCTGTTTTTCTTGTTGGCCGTATTTCACAAAAAGATATTAATTTTCCCATGGAAAAACAAATACGCAATGCTCAAGATCAAGTCTGTCAAGATGATCCAAATAGTATACTGGTCGATACTGATGGTTTAGGTAAGATTTATGACAAAGTACATTACAATGCAAAAGGGCAGGTCGAATTAGGTCGACGCTTTGCTATTGGCTTTATCAACAAAAGAAAAGAACGGCTCATGGAGCAAATAAACTTAAAAAGAGCAGCTAATTAGCTAGCACGCCATCAAACCAAATATTGTTGAGCTATTAAGTGCCTGCATAAAAATTAGTTAGATTATTTTTGCTGTGGTACTTAGAATGCAAGCTAATTTATTTACGTGGTAATTTAAGGATACATAATGTCAACGGATACACTCACAATAGCAGGCAAGGAATACAACTCACGTTTGTTAGTTGGTACGGGCAAGTACAAGGATTTAACAGAAACGAAACTAGCAACAGAGGCTAGTGCAGCAGAGATTATTACCGTTGCCATTCGTCGTACCAATATTGGGCAAAATGCAGATGAACCCAATCTGCTGGATGTTATTTCTTTAGATAAGTACACGCTACTCCCCAATACCGCAGGCTGTTACAACATTGATGATGCTGTCCGAACTTGTCGTTTGGCTCGTGAATTACTCGATGGACATAAGCTAGTAAAGCTTGAAGTGCTAGGTAATGAAAAAACCTTATTTCCACATATTACACAGACCTTAAAAGCCGCTCAGATTCTTGTTGATGATGGTTTTGATGTCATGGTTTACACCAATGATGATCCTATTGTTGCAAAAGAACTGGAAGATATTGGCTGTGTTGCTGTGATGCCATTAGCTGCTCCAATCGGTTCTGGCTTAGGGATTCGCAACCCTTATAACATTATGGAAATTGTCGAAAATGCCAATGTGCCGATTATTGTTGATGCGGGGGTGGGAACAGCATCCGATGCGGCTGTTGCGATGGAAATGGGCTGTGATGGTGTATTGA
>JALVRY010000078.1:4984-6876 GCA_027024625.1 Thiotrichaceae bacterium | reverse complement strand
TACGCAAGCCCTCAACATAAGGCCAATCAAGAATAGGGCGACGTTGACCTGGCATGTGCTTGGGGTCATGTAAGGTTTCAAAGCGAACATACTTCGCTTTAGATGTTGGCTGGAATCGTTTAATCAATTCACTGAGCTGGAAACCCTGCCAAGGGATAATCATCGACCAGCCTTCCACACAACGAAAGCGATAAATACGCTCTTCAATATCCTGTGGTTTGAGAATATCTTCTAAGGTATAAGTGCCTGATTTCTCGCACTCACCGTCAACCACTATCGACCAAGGGGAGGTTTGCAATGTATGAGCATTTTCAGAAGGGTCTTCTTTGCCAGTACCAAACTCATAGAAGTTATTATATGTTGTAATATTCTTGTATGAGGTAGCTTCATCGCCATCTAGCATATACGCCTTAGCTTGTGCAGTAGATGATAAACCCAAACTCAGCAGCGAAATTCCTACACCTGATTTAATAAAGTCACGGCGTGATAAATAATCACTGTGATCAGTGACCTCATTTTCTCGAATATCAGGTGATTTTTTTATTAACATATCTTCTCCAATGTTTTTATTGCCTCTACCAAATTATAGTAAAAGCAAACAATTAACAGTCAGTGTCCTGTTTATAACATTTTTATAAACAATGGAGAGAATTTGGAGATAAGTAGTAAATATTTTCTTACTTTGATGGTTGTATGTTTGTTAGATAGTCTTCAAGAAGATAAAAATCCTAAAAAATCCTTTGTTCTAAATTGCCATTGTATTTTTTCTAGTTTGCCGTTCAGTTTGGCTTTGATGGTGGCTCGGTATTTTGTGCCCCATTTCAATTTATCGAGAGGAAACCATGCAAATTCTAGTTTGCTGAGTTCTTTATGAGGATCGGTTCGGTTATTGAGTTCTCGGATTTTTGTGACAGGTTGCCAACTTCCATTTTCTAAATAGTCTAGCTTGGCTTGAATGATTTGAACTTTTTTTACTTTTCCTTGATTGAATTGTAAAGAGAAAGGGTAGCCACTGGATTTTAAATCAGGGAGTGGGTCTGGTATTTCACTGTAGAAGGCAATATCAACTTGTTTGGCATTAGGGGCTGGCCATTTTATGTACTTTGGGTTGGATGCATAGCGTTTATCATCTAACTGCTGCATGTATTCTTTTCTGATTTTGTATTTAGCGAAGTTGCAACTTGAATAGTATTTACCGCTATCGGTATATTTTGCAAATTCTGGTACGGCTGAGCATACATCTTCTAACCAGTAGGCTGGGACTTTGTATTTGTTATCACAAATTTCATAATAATGCCCATTACCACGATATTTTGCTTCTGGTGTTGGATTTTCACAGAGTGTATCTAGCCATTTAGCACTGATTTTTATATTTCCACCACAAATTTTGTAATATTCGCCATTACCTTGCAGCAGGGCTTCTTGAGGAGGGTTGCGACATATTCCTTCCATATAATGTTTGTTTAACAGAGTTTTGTTACTACAGCGTTGTTTAAATGGCGGTTCAAATTGATCTGCTTTTGTAATTGATGAGCATAAATTATCCCAAAATTCTTGTTTTACGGTTGTTCCTAAGCAGTCTTTTGGCGTCTTTGCGAGTGCTTCATCGGGGGGATTTTGGCATGTTTTTGTTAAATCATTTCTACCCATGTTGTAGACATAGATTTTATCGACGATGCCATAGCCCATTTCATCCATTGCAAAATCAAGAAAGCCAAAACGATGGTAGATACCCGACATGAGTAGTGAGATGGAATTTTTATTATCCTTGTTTCCCATGCTGATATTTTCTGATACTCGTTGATGCGGGTAGGCGACATGTTTTACTCTATCCGCCAGTGTTTTTCCCGTAAAACCTACATGCCCTGAGCGTTCGCCGTGAGCATCATTGA
>JALVRY010000078.1:2605-4974 GCA_027024625.1 Thiotrichaceae bacterium | reverse complement strand
AGCATCATCGACTGTTTTTATTTGTTTAGGGTCTAGCTTAGATAAATAAGTTGCATGATTTTTAGCAGCTTGGGCTAATGATGAAGCATATTTAAAGTGTGATAAACCAACTGATTGGCGATATTGATTAATAATATCCAGTGAGCTTTCTGCTATTGCTACATGGCTAAAAATGCTAATAAGAAAGGTAACAAAAATTATTTTTATCGGTATCACTGTATCAGCCCTTTCTGTATAAAGATTAATCAATTATAATACGCAGATTATAAGGGTCTTGTCAGAAAATAGTAAGTGTATCGAAAATATTGACTAATTTGCTGTTAGGTTGATGATAAGTGGAAAGAATAGTTGTTCTACCTGCGAGTTTTATCATATGCCTAATGAATCAGTCGTATTTAAAATTGCTTATGTTTTTCTCGTAGTTGGTATAGTATTTTTTATAGGGTAAAAGCTTGACTAATACCTGTAAATTTGTCCCAATGTGGCTTGGGGTTATTGGGGAACTTCTTTGTGGCTAACAACAAATTCTTTTCAGTATTTTTTATACTGTCATCTATCTTTTTATTATCAGCATTTAATCCAAGCGATACGCCTGTGGCGATGCCTTCGGGTGAAGATTTTATAACACTAGACAATGGGGCAAAATTTCAAAAGTCTGAATGTTGGTTTCCTTTGCCGAATAAGCATGTTGAGTGTGGTTGGTTTTACACTGCACCTGTAGCGGGATCAAAACAATCTGATTTTCAGCTACCCGTGGTGATTTTCCGGTATAAAGGCTCAAATAAAAAAGATGATCCTATTGTTTATCTAGCTGGGGGACCCGGTGCAAGTGCATGGTTAACACCTGAATTAATCCAAACCTTTTGGGAGAATCAGTGGGAAGAGCATCTATCAAAACTTAATCGTGATTTAGTTCTTTTTGATCAACGAGGTAGTGGTTTAAGTCTACCTAAAATTGAATGCCCTTATTACAAGGAGCATGCGGCTCACTTATTACTTGATCCTAATGAGCCAGAAGATGATGCTAAACGCTATCACGAGGTGGCGGTAAAGTGTGTTGCTGACCTAAAAAAATCTGGCATTGCCATTAACCAATTGGCAACGCGTTTTAGTGCTAATGATGTTGTTGATATTATGCAGGCACTTGGTTATGAACATTGGAATATCCAAAGTGTTTCTTATGGCACAAGATTGGGTATTGAAGTGCAACGTCGTTTCCCCGATAAAGTGAGAACTTTAATGTTGGATTCGGTATACCCACCTAGTGCGCATTTGTTTGAAGATTGGCCGATGCTACTCAATAGTAGTTTGGAGCGTATTTTTAAATTTTGTGAAATTGATTCAGCTTGTGCTGCTAGTGCGGATCAATTTCAAGAACGCTTTTGGAAATTGATGGCAAAACTGCGTAAAAGTCCATTAAGAATTGACATTAATAATCCGAAGGCTGGTATTGACCATATTATGCTGAATGATGTTTCACTGTTGGCTGTTTTATTTCAATCAGAATATCGAACAAATATCTTACCCTATTTAACAGAAGCTATTTTTGAATTAGAAAATAACAATACGCAAGGTATTCAGGCTTTTGTTGAGGACTATGTATCAAATCAGTTTGATAGCCTTTCAAATGATGCCGTTTACTGGGCGGTTGAGTGCCATGATAACCCTGCTATTGACAAAGAGAAATATGAAAACTATAAGCGAATGCATCCTCGCTTAACTTATTATTTAGCTGAAGACAGTAATGTATGTGAAGTTTGGAATCAGGGTTACCAATACATACCGTTGATGCCTGCTGTGGGTAATAAGAAAGAACAAGCAAAACACACACCTGTTCTTATTTTCTCAGGTGAGGATGATCCTATTACACCAAGTGACTGGGCGATTGACTCGGCGGCATCCTTTGGAAATAACGCATATCTCTTTAGTTTTTATGGTGTTTCACACAGCGTACTTGATAATAAAGCGTGTGCACCTGAGCTTTATAATGGTTTTGTTAACAACCCACAAAAGCGTCCGCGTGCTAATTGCCGAATCGATAATGAAATATCCCCGATGAAAAATGATACAGCTATCGCTCTTGATGAGCCAGAAGAGGAGTTTGATGAGGATAATGGTGAAAACGATGTAGAAATTGCTACTGTTAACACTGCTGATCCATCAGAGAAAAGATTGCCGAACTGATTATTTGTTGTGAATTAGGGTGATTGCAAAATGTATCGAAGGATTACATGAATCGGATTGTTGTTGTATTTTTGTATAAAGAAAATACAACACAATCTATATCATTAGTCGCGGTGAATTTCAGTGCGGTGTAATGGTCAATTGTTGTGACATATTCTATGTCATCGTTATTCATTAAGTAGGAG
>JALVRY010000078.1:0-2595 GCA_027024625.1 Thiotrichaceae bacterium | reverse complement strand
GTCATGCTGAGGTTCCTAGATGGTATCTCCCACTCAGGAAGCGATGCTTTAGCTTCGCAAGGGACTAGCACGATTAGTAATCTTTTCACTCGGGCGAGGCTAAAGCCTCACTTCCAAGCTCACGGGTTTAGCTTCACAAGGGGCTAGCCGTAGCCTGAACAAAGTCGAAGGCAGTATTTGCATGTCAATACTTTTGCAACGATTAATATATCATTAGTCGCGGTGAATTTCAGTGCGGTGTAATGGTCAATTGTTGTGACATATTCTATGTCATCGTTATTCATTAAGTAGGAGTGCATAATTAATTTAATAAAATTTGCGAAGGATATTTTTTGATATTCATTCATTATCGAAGAAGCATAGCCGTGCTACGCGACTGAGAGAATGGTTTGAATAGCGGAAAATAGACCAGTAAATTGTTAAATGTGTGTGTACTCCTACTTAATACTTTGCTTGGCAAAGAGCAGCTCTTAGCTCATTGACTTCATCTAACAATTCAAGCACTAAAGCCGCACCCGCTAGATTCACACCAAGATCAGCCTTAAGTCGCATGGCTTTATCGACTCGGATCAGGGTAGTGCTGTGAAATCGCCATTGCTTTGTTGTTTCTCCTTGGCAGGGAGAAATTATGCCGTAATCAACCAATTCAATCATTGTTTCAGCAGGTATGTGACAGCCTCGGCAGAGTTCTGCAAGGCTGAGTTTAGGTGTCTCTTCAAGGATATGACCTGATAGTGTTTGTACTTTAGTATTCATTTTCAGTTACTCCTAGAAAAGATAACGACGTGGGTCGAAGTCTAGTTCATTTTTCATTTTCTCATAAAGTGCTTTTGCCTTGGGGTCACTACTTGGCGGTAACACTATTTGTAGCACGACATAGAAGTCACCTGCTTGTTTGGCGGGAATACCTCTACCTTTGAGCCGTAACTTTCTACCTTGTTGGGAATTCTCAGGGATTTTCATTCCAACTTTTCCCGTTGGTGTGGGAACTTCTATCTTTGCTCCTAGTGCTGCCTCCCAAGGTGTCACGGGTAAGTTAAGGTAAATATCTGCACCATCTATGGTATAAATAGAATGCTCATTGAAGCCGATTTCAAGCAATAAATCACCTGCTTCTGCACCACCAAAACCTGCTTTGCCTTGTTTGGCTAAACGGATGGTTTGACCTTCCTTGATACCTTTGGGGATGGTGACGTTTAAAGTACGTTGTTTGCTAATGACACGACCTTGTTCGTCAAGTTCTGGCATTTGCAGGGTAAAAGAGCGGGTTGCTCCATTGAGTGAGTCTTCCAAATCAATCATGACTTTGGCTCGGATATTTTCACCTTTTGAGCTATACCCCTGTGAACTTGCACCTGTGTAGTATGCACCAGCATTTGCTCCGCCGCCGAAGAGATCTTCAAAGAAACTGCTGTAGTCTTGGGCATTTCCTTGTGTGTAGCCCCCGTTACCAAAATCAAAATTTGCATTCCAATCAGGTGGTGGTTGGAATCCGCTTTGCCCTTGCTTCCAGTTGGAGCCAAGTTGATCATAGGCTTCACGCTTTTCGGGGTCTTTTAATACCTCATAGGCTTCGCCCACTTCTTTAAAACGTGCCTCAGCATCCCCCGCTTTACTGACATCAGGGTGATATTTTCGGGCAAGCTTACGATAGGAGCGTTTAATTTCACTCTGTGATGCATCTTTGCTTACACCTAATATTTTGTAATAGTCTTTGTACTCCACAGTTACTCCTAGAGAAATTTAAAAAAGGGCTGGTATGCACAACCTGAATCCGCATTGAAGTCACAGATTCAGGTGAAAACCAACCCATCAGTTATTTTTTTATGTTTAGTATCAACCCGAATCGCATAAATATCCGCTAATTCGGGTTGGATTTTACGCTGCTTTTACTTCAATTTTACGGGGTTTGTGCTTCTCAGAACGAGGGATAACTAGCTTCAAAACACCGTCCTTTAATTGAGCATCAACTTTGCTGCTATCCAACTCTGCACTGAGTGTGAATTGACGCTTAAACGCCCCTGCACGCACGTCCATATACGTTGGTGTGAGATCATCGGGCGTTGCTAAGTTTATATCACCTTTTACAGTTAGCACGTTTTGATCAACATCAATATCCAACGCTTCTCGGTTAACACCCGGTAAATCAATATAGAGCGTTGCCCCATCTTTCGTTTCATGGATGTCAGTCGCAGGACTCATTGTTTGAACCTGCGTTTTCTTTTCACTCGCTGTATTGGCAGGCGCTTGATCTTTACTTACTTTACTGACATTTGTATCTGTCTTCTTCATTTCTTTTGTCATTTCAATACCTCCTATACATTCACTTGAATTTTGCGTGGCTGACTTTCTTCTCGCTTGGCAACACTAATGTGTAAAACACCGTCTTTGTATACGGCCTCAGTTTTGCTAGGGTCAACATCTTCAGGTAAGGTGATTACCCGTTTGAATTGACCAGAGAAGCGTTCTTGTCGTTGCATTGCGTCACTGTCATCCGATTCTTCCGTAACGCGTTTTGCCGTGACACTGAGTAAATTCTTTTCCAAAGAAACATCTAACTCAGACGCATCCATACCTGGTACAAAGAGATAAACC
>JALVRY010000077.1:1302-2218 GCA_027024625.1 Thiotrichaceae bacterium | reverse complement strand
AGTTCTTAAACCTTCTTTTGCTTGTACTTGACTAAAGGCTTTAAAATAACCATCGGGCATTTCTACAGAAACTATCTCTCCACCTGATGAAGAACCAACCACTAGATTATGATAGCTTAACCAACGATAAAACTGAACTAAAGGCCAATAGGTCATATCATTAATTAAAAAACGCTTCACAAAATAGAGAATTTTTAAATTCAATAGTTCTTTAACAGAAGGAGAAATTAATTCGGTATTCAATGTCTTTAAGCGAGTTGCTATTTCATTATTATTTGTTATTGAAAAACCACCAATTCCCGTAGAAAAAGGCTTATTCCACTGAGTGGAATAAATCGCAGCATCACAAGACAAACCATTAGGGATGCTATTATAAAAACCACCAAAGCCGTGTGTACAATCTTCAATAGTAAATAATTTGTGCTTCTTTGCAAGGGCAGTTAATACTTCTAGGTCTGTAGATAAGCCATAGGTATTTTGACAAATAATAACTTTTGTTCGATCTGTAATTGCTGATTCTACTTGTTTTAACTCCATATTATAATTATCAGGAGAAATATCAATATAGATAGGTTTTGCGCCTAAATATAGAATTGCATTAGGAACTACAACGCAAGTGTAGGCTGGAAGAATAATCTCATCGCCTTCTTTAACTTTCATTGCTTTTAGTAGTGAATATAAAGCTACGCGAGCTTTCCAGTAGAAAAATGTATTTTTTGGCTGATTTCCTAGAAAGCTAGATATATTCTGGCTATATGTAATCAAAGACATAAAAATTATCCTAACATTCCTTCCTTCTCTGGATTAAGACTTAAGCATTATGACTGATTCTTTCTTTTGATGTTTTGACATGCGTCAAAAAAATGAACGGGAGAAAAAAAACGTTACAGGGATACGCTGCGGACGGTTTGTCAGA
>JALVRY010000077.1:0-1292 GCA_027024625.1 Thiotrichaceae bacterium | reverse complement strand
GGTAATAATGATTTAATTGCATTAACTGGCTTTAAATCAAGTAGACTGGAAACAGAAGTAATTATATCTCCCATATACCAACGGGCAACAACACCTTCTTTTTGAGATAAGGCTTCCTCTTTAGCCGCAGAGATTCCTTTTGTTGCTGCAATATACAACAACTTAGGGAAATCAACACCAGAAGACACCGCTAAATGTAATGACCCCCACAATCTTGGATTAACTTCTATAAACCAACCTTGTTTAGAGTTTTCATTATACTTAAACTCTACCATTGCTAAACCATGCCAGTTCATTTTATCCAAAATTGCAAAAGCATATTCTTCTAACAAACGATTATGTTCTGAAATACGTAATGTGCTCGTTCCTCCTGTTTTAATTTTTTCCTTTATTCTTCTATGCGTAAAAGAAGCTACACGCTCTCCCTCCCAATAAAGACAAGATACCCCCCAACCGTCTCCCTCTATTTTTTCTTGTACAATGGGATATCTATCTTTTGATAACTGATATTGATTACATAAAGCTGTTACTTTTTCAAGAACTCCATGTTTAGATGATGGATAAAAAACACCTTTTGAGCTATTTCCACGCCTGAGTTTTACCACAAAATGATTACTGTCAATACTTTCTAATTGCTGTTCTAGTTCTTTAATATCTTTCCACTTAAAAATATGAGGAACAGGTACATCTACGCTATCTGCTACTTCTGCCATTTGAGCCTTGTCATTTGCCATTTTTATTGACTCATAACTGGTAATAGGCAAAATAATACTTCTAGGTAAATCATTTCGATACTTTGCCAACACTTCCGTTTCGTCATGAGATGGGAGTAAAAACGTTGCTCCCGTTTTATCAAGCATTTTAGAAACTTCAGAAACAAATGCCCTTGGTTGGGTAAGAGGAGAAGGATAAAGACCCGTAAATTTAGTTTTATTTGACCACTGACACATGCCAACACTTCTTTCATCCATTACAGCAATTTTCAGACCCATTGAGTTAAGACTGCGTGCTGCA
This sequence comes from Thiotrichaceae bacterium, assembly GCA_027024625.1. Classification (GTDB taxonomy): domain Bacteria; phylum Pseudomonadota; class Gammaproteobacteria; order Thiotrichales; family Thiotrichaceae; genus S015-18. Next base: position 278 of record JALVRY010000077.1, on the reverse strand, counting down.
ACATAAGTACTCCTTACCCAACCATAGGTAAGAAGAACATCATATTTAGTTATTTTCTTATTCACCTTGATATTTACCAACCCAATATTGCTTATCTGCTAATTGCATAATATCTATATCGGAAGGTTCATCTGCGTATGAAGTAATGAAATATTTTTTCACATTAATTTTTTTATAACTGTTGATATTTTTGTATGATTTTTAAACTGAAATATATGTTATCAATTTATTATTTTCAAATCAATGAAAAAATTTATAGGCGACATACAGCTAAGTAA
>JALVRY010000076.1 GCA_027024625.1 Thiotrichaceae bacterium | reverse complement strand
TGATACAAGCCATATAGATCATCTAAGTGCGTAACAATATCAGCGTATTTTTCGCGTAAATCGTCATCTTGATCAACAACGATAGCAGCCATCTCATCATAAGTTAAACGTGCAGCCGAGTGCATTATAGCTTCGTGGAACTTATAATCAATCAGCTTGCCATTGGCTTTAATATTGATCTCACAGACCATGCACAAGCGGTCAACGTGTGGGTTAAGTGAGCATAATCCGTTAGATAATGCCTCGGGCAGCATGGGAATTACTTGTTTAGGAAAATAAACCGATGTACCGCGTTTTACTGCTTCTTTATCTAAAGCCTCATCTTTAATGACATAGTGTGAAACATCGGCTATTGCTACATACAACTTCCAGTTTTTACCATTACGCTCGCAGTAAACCGCATCGTCAAAGTCGCGCGCATCAGCACCATCGATGGTCACTAATGGTGTATTTCTTAAATCAAGGCGATTTTTTTTGTCTTCCTCTGCAACTTCTGCGCCTAATTTTTTAGAGGCAGTGACGACTTCTTTAGGCCACTCGAATGGCAAATCGTGAGAGCGTAATGCAATGTCGATTTCCATGCCGGGCGCCATGTGTTCACCTAAAATATCGGTGATTTTACCAATGGCTTGAGATCGCATGGTCGGGTATTCGATGATGCTAGCAACAACAATTTGCCCGTTTTTAGCGCCATTTTTATTATTGGGTGGAATAAAAATATTCTGCCCAATGCGTGAGTTATCTGGCTCGATAGAACCGATACCACTTTCTTCAAAGTAGCGACCGACAATTTGCTTGCTGCCGCGATCAAGTACTTCAACAATAGCGCCTTCTTTGCGACCTTTTCGATCAAGGCCGATGGTGCTAACTAAAGCTTTATCACCATGCATAACACGACGCATTTGTTTGGCAGAGAGATAAAGATCATCGCTTTTATCATCAGGGATTAAAAAGCCAAAACCGTCTGGGTGTCCCATAACGCGTCCGGCTATGAGGTCGGCGTGTTCAACAGGAACATATTGTTTACGGCGATTAAAAATGAGTTGACCATCACGTGTCATAGCGCGTAGGCGATAGCCTAAAGCTTCTTGTGAAGCGGGGTCTACTACTTCTAAACCGTCGATGATGTCAGTAAACTTTAGTGGCTTACCTGCATTGTTTAATAATTCTAAAATTAGCTCACGACTTGGGATTGGGTTGTCGTATTTTGCTGCTTCTCTTTCGTAATGTGGATCTTTGGAAACCAATTAATTTTACCTTTTTTGTTTTGCTTATTGGGGTATTGAGATCTTTGCATGAAAGATTTAGCGTCTTTTTTTCATGCGAAGGTCTCATACTTTCATTGTGAAAATGTTATACCCGTTCTGAATGGAGCGGAGTTTATCACAGTCTTTGGCTTGGGTGCGTATTCTTATTCATTGCACTTTATTTGTTACGCTGGAACTTTTATAAGTTTTGCTAATCAGAAGCAATTAAGAAATTTGAGAGAAATTGTATTTCTCTTTTTTGGGCATAATAAATGGGCATAACTATGAAAAAACTAATCTTTCTTATCGTATTCTTCTTGGGTGGCTGTGCAGTCAATAATGTTCAAAAACCTGATGATATTGGCACGGTTGTGCCTGTTGAGGATCTTTCTTGGATCGCACATAAAGTCTTTATGAATGAAACCAGTGGTGACTACGATAAGCTGGTCTTTTGGAGTCCAAAAGAGGAATTCTTGTCGTTAGGTATTGCCCACTTTATTTGGTATCCAGAAGGGCAAGGTGGGCGATTTACTGAAACTTTTCCTGCTTTAATGGATTACTACAAAGCGGTGAATGAGCCATTGCCAGAGTGGTTAGCAACAAGAAGTGAACGAGGTGCGCCTTGGCAATATCGTGAGGATTATTTACGTGATCAGTATTCAGACAAAGTGCGTGAGTTACGTGATTTAATGGGACGAACCATGAACTTACAAGCCAATTTTATGGCACAGCGTTTGCGTAAAGCATTGCCAGAAATATCCAGTCATGTGAATGATTATGATCGAGAGCGTGTAATTGCACGTTATAAAGCCATCGAACAAACAGAAAAGGGGCTTTATCCTTTACTTGATTATGTCAACTTTAAGGGCGAAGGCACAGCACCGACAGAGCGTTATCAAGGTGTGGGTTGGGGGCTACTTCAAGTATTGCAAGAAATGCCAGATGTTAGTTCAGGTAGCCAAGCCTTAGAAG
>JALVRY010000075.1:1006-2221 GCA_027024625.1 Thiotrichaceae bacterium | reverse complement strand
TATGCAATATATCATGTAATGACTCTTGGACCGATGAGACAACTACTCGATCCACTCGACGGAAGTTCAACATGTCTACCAGCCACTCTATATGCGGAGAACCCGGGTGGGGTCGGATAATTAAAGAACACCAAGGAAGCGAAGCAACAACATTCAGTAATATTTCTAAAATAGCCGCATTTTCAATTTTGGGGAGGGGATCCATAGCCCACAGTAGCCAAAAAGTATCGAGACTAAGCGTTAATTGCTCAGATAAGGTTGTACGTGTTAGAGATGGTGTGTTGTTTGTCAACTGATCAAATCGTGGTTGTCCAGTAATTATTATCTTTTCAGGCGGCGTCCCTTTTGATACCATCCACCGCGCACTTATCTCCCCCCAAGCAGCAAACCGCGTAGCATAAAGAGGAATATAGCCCCACTCACCCATTGTAGCACCATGTTGTATTATTAATGATGGAATATTTTGCTGATTAGCTACTAAGGTAAATAAACGTCCCCCATGGTGAGCATCTGTAGCTAACAAGAGCGATTTTACTTTTCTTTCCGTTAATAATTGTCTTGCACCAATAATTTCTACAGCTACTATCGGGAAAAGCCGCCTAAACACACGGTGCAACCTATTTTTAACTAAAGGCCACAAATTTCGTTGCTTATACTGTAAAGCATAAGATAATTTTTCATAAACATACTGCCAATGTTGTGCAAAATGACGATGTGCTTGCCAATAAGTACCTGTATGCTGCCATAAAGAATCAGTTTGGTAAATGATTTCCCGATCTATTTGGCTCGTGTGTTCATAATGACGTGGGTCTAATAATAAAATCCCGCTTTCCGGGAAGAAATCTAGAATTGGTAAAACCGAATCAGCCAAATAGGCACCAGGTTGCTCCAATATAGCTAAAACATCAATGGTGCTGTTCTTTTTCTTGCTTTGTACTAACTGGTGACCATAACGCCATTTACTCCAAAACAAACCCAAAAGGCGCATATACCGATCCATATGATAATCTTTTAATCGTTTCCGTATGGTTTCTTGATTTCGCCAACGAGTCAGTCGTTGAGCAAAGGATGGCTGGATAGTTTTTACTTGGCTCTTAGTTTGTAAAAAATTCAAAAGGATACTAGATATTTGTTTGTTTTCAAAAGTTGCCAAATAAATATCCGTTGGATGTAGTACATCCAAAACACATTCTAATACGTTAATTCGTTCTAATA
>JALVRY010000075.1:0-996 GCA_027024625.1 Thiotrichaceae bacterium | reverse complement strand
CTAATAAACGTCTCCAAAAATACCACATCTCAATTTCTATAATCTTCCCAATTGAAACGCCTTCAAAGAGTGTAATATCCTCTCCTTCCAAGATGTACCAACTCCGCGCTAAGTGATACGCTTTCATCCATATCTCTTCAGTATCACATGTGCTGAATATACCAATGCCAGAATTTTGACCCATACCATCTAGGTCTATAACTTCTGCATTGTAGTTAATAGATAAGTGTTTAATCTTGGCAGCAGAAAAACGGGACTCGCTAACAATGATGGGCTTCATAAACTTGCTGAGGTACAATTGATGGAAGTTTTGTTTGATCGTAATAAAGATAAACTGACTCTAACACAAAACAGATAAACAACGAAAACAATCACCAAAGGGAGAGTGTCAAATAACAAAACAAGAAGGATGCCGCTACTAACAATACCCATAAGGGAAGTTGAAAACAGCGTCATCAACACAAGATTAGAGGTTGTCGCCGGATTTTTTTGAGTAAGTATCCGAAATAATTGTCTAAATAAAATACCCAGAATGAACATCCCTACTAAAACCCCTATCCAGCTCCAGTTTAGGTACAACTCACCTATAACTGTTTGCGTAACTCCACCTCCATCAAAAGTTAAACCAAGTCGGTCTTTTAACCAAAAACCAAAATGCGGTTGTGAACCAGGTAACAACGTAGTCGCATCTATCAAATAACTTTTACCTAACATGTAGGGTTCTGACGCGGGGAAAAGATCTATTATTTTATTAAGAACCGATAGATTATTGACAAACACTCGCCAAATACCAATCCGGAAAATAAGGGCAATATTTGATGTTAATCCAGACTCTAAACGAAAATAACCCAATATACCAACAATTATCAAGATTAGACTACTCACAACCAACAACCATGTAAAGGGTATCTTACGTCGCTGAATATATGTGTATATAATATATATATATAGAACTAATTTTAAAGCTGGTGCTCTAAAACCAACTCTCAGCATAAG
>JALVRY010000074.1 GCA_027024625.1 Thiotrichaceae bacterium | reverse complement strand
GTCTGGCTTGCCTTTATTGTCCTCATGCCAGCCAATAAACCATGCAGTCTTAAAGGGAGCTTTTACGCCTTCCTACCCAGTTGAGCCGTACCTGTTTTACCATACGTTCTGCATTGTCCCTGAGGGAAGTTATTAGCAAAGGCAGCTCTTGCTGTACCTGCTTCTGTTACCGCTTTCATGCCCAAACGCAAGTAGTCAATATCGTTGATTTTTAAACGACGCTTATCAGGCGGATCTTGTTCTTCTCCATCCCATTGCTGAAATAAATAAGGCTTGGGGATTTCTCCCGTGGCAATACTTGCCGCCACTCTAGCCATCTGTAAGGGCGTTGCAGATACACCTTGCCCGAAGGAATTTTGAGTCAAGCGTTGTAAGGCGGAATTATTTTCCATTCGACCTTCAGCAAGTAAATCTTGCTCACGTTTAATTAACCTACGATCATCAAGTGATAAAGAACCCGCAAAGGCATTTAGCACATCACCACGACCTTTTCCTGCAAGGTTGCGTTTTAACGGCAAAGTGTCCGAAACAAGGGAATAGGCTTTATCTCCAAAACCTAAGAGTCGGCTCATTGAAGCCAAATGGGTATCCTTACCCCCTGATTCAATCAAATCACTGTCCATCATTACACCCAAGCGAGCAAACCAGATATTTAAAGAATCTCTCACGGCTTCTTTCATGCCCATATTGCGTGAAGTAACAGCACGGCTAGGGCAACCATTACCTCCAGTTTTGCGTAATACAGGATAAACCGTTCCTTTGCCGCCCTTCCCCCTGTGAGGGATAGCCCCTAGCAATATGGCATGACCTGCATTGTTGACTACAGATGTAACTTCTGGATCGGGTTGATAACTATAATCGTTAATAGATAAACCTGTTAAGCGTTGAAAGCTACTAGGGTCTAAGCCATGAATCATCTTCTTTAAATCATCGCGTCCCTCATCAACGGCTTGCAAGGCGGCTAATGCTGTTACAGTTTTAAAGGTTGAACCAGGAGCATTGTTATTATCCAAGCCTTGCCATGCATTCACACCAAAAGGATCACGGTTAGGATAAAGTTTAGAGAACGAAAGCCTATCCCAGCGATGCACGCCTTTTTTAACAATGGCATAATTGGCAGCCGCTAATATTGCACCTGTATTGGGGTTCATTATTACCACAGCTGCTCGCCGTCGTTGTTTGTATTTTTTATTTGGCCCCAGTGTCGGAATCTGTTTATTTAGATGTTTTTTAGCTAACTTTTGCAGGTAGCTATCAATGGTTAGGCGAACTTCTGTTTTATCGTGGGGCAAGTCAGATCTTGCCAACAAACCAGATAAGGCGTAACGATCACTACTATCGTAGCCCATCAATGTAAATAAGCCATTATCCTGTGCAAAACGGCTAGGCTTACCATTTTGCATCTGTGTTAATGCTTTACCATCTCGTGTTTTGATGACATAGCGATAATTTTCATGACCATCGCTCTCTATTTTTTCACTAGGTTTAATGCGTCGCCATGCATACTGATCATCTTTGATATGAATGGATAAACCATCCACTATCTTTTCTTGGCTAATGGCTGGAGTAATAGGCAAGCTAATCGAGTGTCTTCCTGCGGCAAGCGTGAGTTTAATCTCATAGGCAGAGGCTTGTTCAGATGGCGTTGTCGTTTCTGTACATGCAGGTGTTTTACCACGCTTTCTTTCTGCTTTTGTCAGCGGTTGGCAAGCCAATAATACTTTTTTACCCGGCAACTTGCTGATGTCAGGTTGACCAATAACCTGAAGGGTAATTTGGCGTTTTTTAGATAAGTTATACGTTGTCTTAAAAGTAATGCTTTCATCGTGGGTAACACTTGCCCAATCATAAAAGCCACTACGCAGTTCGCCGCCATTGATGTAGCCATAATTAAGTGAAACCCAGCTGGCAGACTCTAGCTTTTCTTGCCATTGATTCCATGCTTGCCATTCTGAGGTCGTATCATCCCTAGTTCGTTTAAAGTTATCTCTTACTGCGGCAAAATGACGGCTATGGTTCCAAAACTTAATTTGTTGCTGTACAGCACTGCCAGCAATGGACTGATAGAGGCGTTCTAGTAATATATCGACGCTTTCAGTGAGTGGCTCACCGTTTACCCTTTTGGCTAGAGCATAGTCTTTAGCGGGGAGTTGAATCTGACCATCTGGCTTTATTTTAACCAGTTGTTTTTGTTTAATTAAATCTTCAAATAATCGTTGTGTTT
>JALVRY010000073.1 GCA_027024625.1 Thiotrichaceae bacterium | reverse complement strand
GTACAAAAAGGCTCAGCCAAATTACGCGTTGAAACTGCCGATAAATCCAGCAAGATCATTATTGAAGCAGAACATTTACACTTTGCTTTTGAAGAGGACAAAGTACTGGTTGATGACTTCTCTATTATCATTCAACGTGGCGATAAAATCGGCTTAATCGGTCCAAATGGTGTGGGAAAATCGACACTATTGAATATCCTACTTGGAAAACTAGAACCAAGTTCTGCGAAGAAATTTAAACGAGGCAGCAACCTTGAAGTCGCCTATTTTGATCAGTTACGCGACCAACTTGACGATGAACTCACCGTCAAAGAAAACCTTGATCACGGCAAAGATGAAATAACTATCAACGGCAAACCACGCCATGTGATTAGCTATCTACAAGACTTTCTGTTTGACCCAAAACAAATCCAATCACCGGTTAGCACACTCTCTGGCGGTGAAAAGAATCGTCTATTACTGGCTAAACTCTTTCTCAAACCCGCCAATATTCTAGTACTAGACGAGCCAACTAACGACTTAGATGTCGATACCTTGGAATTATTAGAAGAGTTATTAATTAATTTCGAAGGTACGGTGCTGCTGGTTAGCCATGACCGTGAATTCCTCAATAATATCGTTACATCCTCCATCGCATTTGAAGGCAACGGGCAAGTAAAAGAATATGTAGGCGGCTACGACGACTGGCTAGAACAACGTACACCACCAGCAAAAAAGACCACAAAGAAACAAAAAACAGAAAAGCCTAAAGCCACTCAACAAAAGATAACGAAGCCCAGTAAAAAATTAAGCTACAACGACCAACGAGAATTAGACCAACTCCCTGCCCTACTGGAAAAGCTAGAGGCACAAATCGAAGAACTGCAAGAACAATTCTCACAAGCTGATTTTTACCAACAAGACCCGAATGTCATTACAGAAGCACAAAACAAACATAAAGAACTAGAAACACAACTTGAAAAAGCTTATGAGCGTTGGGAGGAATTAGAGGGGTGATTGTCACGTAGTGTTGCTATTGGCAAGCTACATAAGTAGGAGGGCATAATTAATTTAACCCCTAATTCTAAGACTTAACACAGAGTTCACGGAGGGAGGCACAGAGGACTCCGAGTTTTTGTTAGATTATTTATTAAGACTCTATGCTCTCTGTGCCTTTCTTCTGTGAACTCTGTATTAGGTCTTTTATCTTTTGCCACCATCTTCCTCACCCTGCTAATACGCTTGTTATACAGCAGGTGGCAGGTAATACGGCCAAGATAAAATCACTCAACTCTGCTAGACTATTCCCACTTCCCATACGCTCAGGTATTTGCAGGTAAACACATGAAAAAAACTCCCCTATTTTTCATCATCCTCAGTTTCGTGCTATTGATTGTTTTAACCTTTTTCTATTGGGACACCATATATGCTCGTTTAGAAAAAGAGGGGATCATACAATCAATCGCTGCTGTACTAGGCATTATCGGCACAATATATTACCAAGTGATTCGATTCTTTTGGAATAAAGAAGAAGCAAAACCACAACCTGATACCAGCAATACACAATCCAAACCAAATAATTCTCCAACCAACGACCCCACAAAACCCTACGATATTTTTATCAGCTACCGCAGTTCGCAATTTAGCTGGGTGGAAACATTAGCGAAGAATCTACAAGCACAGGGCTATAATATTTTTTTAGATCGCTGGTCAATACAGGGTGGTGAGCATTTTAAGGATGCTATTTATCAAGCCATAAAAACCAGTCGCTACGGTTTGTTAATCGCCACACCTGATTCAAGCGAATCGGGTTGGGTACAGGATGAATACAAACTAATGCAGGCTCAACAACGACAAAACCCTGATTTTAGGCTGATTCCGATTGTTTTAGGTGAATTTCCTGATGCTCCCTTTTTGCAAGAAATACAAGCCATAGACTTCAAAGATAGCAGCAGAAAAAATTATAAAATAGCCTTTCAACGCCTAATCTGCTCTTTGAAAAACGAACTGCCTCATGCAGATAAATCATTTGAAGGGAAACTAGAAATTCCGCCATTTAAACGCGAAGAAGATCGCAAATTATTGCACAGTGAAAGCCGCTTTATTAATGATATTTTCGATGATTTAGACAATAGCAACCCCGTTATGGTACTAAGCCAAGCGGACAACAGTACGCAACATTACCTAAAAGCCCTCTATATTGAAGCACAAAAACGCTATGGAACAGATTGCTGTTTACGCCTATTT
>JALVRY010000072.1 GCA_027024625.1 Thiotrichaceae bacterium | reverse complement strand
TGATAGCTCTAATGTTATTGTATTGCACCATGTTATTGCGGCTTTACGTGCCCATACTTTATTCACTCTAAATGTTGATTACATTATAAAAAATGGTGAAATCATTATTGTTGATGAATTCACTGGGCGTACTATGCCTGGCCGTCGTTGGTCAGAAGGCTTACATCAAGCTGTCGAAGCAAAAGAAGGTGTGGAGATTCAACCAGAAAGCCAAACAATGGCTTCGATTACTTTCCAGAACTATTTCCGTCTGTATAACAAATTATCAGGAATGACGGGTACTGCGGATACAGAAGCCTTTGAGCTACAAGATATTTATGGTTTAGAAGTCGTCGTTATCCCAACTAATATGCCAATGATCCGAGAAGATGCCAATGATTTGGTGTATTTAACAACGGGTGAAAAATATAATGCGATAGTAAAAGAAATAAAATACTGTATAGAGAAAGGTCAGCCTGTACTTGTTGGTACGGCATCAATTGAAAGTTCGGAGCTATTATCTAATTTATTGAATAAGCTTGGTATTAAGCATGAAGTCTTAAACGCCAAGCAGCATGAACGTGAAGCTCACATCATCGAAAATGCAGGTCGTGCGGGTAATGTCACCATTGCAACAAATATGGCGGGTCGTGGTACCGATATTGTGCTTGGTGGTAGCCTTGATGCTGAAATTAATGCACTGGGGGATAAAGCAACGCCAGAGAAAATTGCAGAGTTAAAGGCGGATTGGCAAAAGCGTCACGATGCAGTTCTAGAAGCGGGGGGCTTGCATATTATTGGTACGGAGCGCCATGAATCACGTCGCGTTGATAATCAGTTGCGTGGTCGTTCTGGTCGTCAAGGTGATCCCGGTTCATCACGTTTCTTCCTGTCAATGGAAGATAATTTGATGCGTATTTTTGCATCAGACCGTGTGAAAGGAATCATGCAACGCTTAGGTATGGAAAAAGGTCAAGCGATTGAGGCAAAGATTGTTTCTCGCTCAATTGAAAATGCCCAGCGTAAAGTAGAAACGCATAACTACGATATTCGTAAAAACCTGCTTGAATATGATGACGTTGCTAATGATCAGCGTAAGGTAGTATATGAACAACGCTCTGAATTATTAGAACACGATGATATTTCTGAAACAATAGATGCTATTTGTGAAGATGTAGTCAATGAAGCAATTTCGGCTCACATTCCTCCGGGTAGTATTGATGAACAATGGAATATTGAAGGCTTAGAAAAAGAGTTGGAAGAGGAGTTTGGAATCAAACTTCCGATTCAGCAGTGGATAGACGAGGATGATAGCCTATTTGAAGATACCATTCGTGAACGTATTCAAGCCGAAATTAAAAAGTTGATTAAGGAAAAAGAAAAATTAATTGGCTCAGAACAAATGCGTAAGCTTGAGCGTGAAGTTATGCTACACGTATTGGATCAACAGTGGAAAGAGCACTTATCAGCGATGGATTATTTGCGTCAAAGTGTGGGTCTACGTGGTTATGCACAGAAAAATCCAAAGCAAGAATATAAACGTGAAGCTTTCGAAATGTTTGAAGCTTTGCTTGATCGTGTCAAGCATGAGGTAATCAGCTTCCTCGCAAAAATTGAGATTAATACTCAAGCAGAAATGGAAGCAATAGAACGAGCACAGCAAGAAAGCAGTCTTGATATGGAATTCAAGCATGCTGAAAATGTCAATTTACTCGGTGATGAGCAAACAGAAGAACCTGAAGCCGTGGCTGAAAAGCCTTTTCGACGTGAGCAAAAAGTAGGTAGAAATGAACCATGCCCTTGTGGTTCTGGAAAGAAATATAAGCAGTGTCACGGTAAATTGAGCTAGTTCTCGAACAAGCTTCTAGTTTTAGATTGTTAAATTTAGAGTCTGCAAGTAAAAAGTAGGCTGTAAGAGGCACAGAGATCAGAGTTTTATTGCTAAACTCTGTTCTCTGTGCCTTTTGAGTTTTAAGAGGGAGTCAATGATGGCGGTAAATTTGAACCAAGCAGATAAATTATTAGCAATAGAGGGAATTAAGCTTTCAGCCGTTGCTGCTGGTATTCGCTACGCAGGGCGTAATGATGTTGTATTGGTTGAAATGGCTAAAGGAACGACTACCGCAGCGGTTTTTACGCGTAATGCATTCTGTGCTGCTCCTGTACAAATATGTCGAGAGCATCTTAGCAAAGCTAGCCCACGTTATTTAATTATTAACTCGGGTAATGCAAATGCAGGGACGGGCAAGCAAGGCTTAGATGCAGCTTATCAATGCTGTCAATCTGTTGCAGATAATGCTGAGTGTGAAAGAGAGGCGGTTTTACCTTTTTCAACAGGGGTAATTGGCGAACAATTGCCTATTGAAAAATTCCCACCTGCTGTTGAGTCTGCTTTTGCTTGCTTGGATAATGATGCATGGTTGGCTGCGGCACAGGCAATTATGACTACGGACACTGTTGCAAAAGGTGTAAGTAAGCAGATAAGCCTATCAGGTAAAACAATTACTATAACAGGTATCGCCAAAGGCTCCGGTATGATTAAACCCAATATGGCAACTTTACTCGCCTATGTCGCAACAGATGCCAAGATTGATCAAACGCAGCTACAAGAAATGCTTGTAGAAGCAACGGAGGATTCATTCAATTCAATTACGGTAGATGGTGATACTTCGACCAATGACTCCTTAGTGCTAATGGCAACAGGTGCATCTGGTGTTGAAATCAACGCGGAAAATCGTCAGACTTTTCAAGCCCTGTTAAATGAACTCATGCAAGACTTATCTCATCGTATTATTCGGGATGGAGAAGGTGCGACAAAGTTTGTTACGGTACATGTCACGCAAGCAAATGATCGTGATGAAGCACGGGAAGTTGCCTATACGGTGGCTCATTCTCCTCTAGTGAAAACAGCCTTGTTTGCGAGTGACCCTAATTGGGGACGTATTTTAGCCGCAGTAGGGCGGAGTCAAATTAAACAATTGGATGTTAATAAGGTCAGCTTGTGGCTAGGGGAAACACAACTATTAGAAAATGGTATGCCAGAGCCTTCTTATACAGAAGAAAAAGGGCAAGCTGAAATGAACAAGCAAGATATAGTCATTAAAATTCAACTTGGAAGAGGGAATGTTGATACCAAAATTTGGACTAATGATCTCTCCTATGACTATGTCAAAATTAATGCAGAGTATCGTTCATGAGTGCAGTGATTCATGTGGTTGCGGCAGTTATTCGTGATCAAAATAATAAAATACTGATAGCGAAGCGACCTGATGATAAACATCAAGGGGGAAAGTGGGAATTTCCTGGTGGAAAAGTTGAGGCGGGTGAGTTAGCAGAGCAAGCACTTGTCCGAGAACTGGATGAAGAGCTTGGTATCACGGCTGCTGATTGCCAACCATTAATAAAAATTCGGCATGACTATATTGATAAATCCATTTTGCTGGATGTTTGGGAGCTTAAACATTTTACGGGAATAGCTCACGGCAAAGAAGGGCAGGCAATAAAATGGGTGGAGTTAAGTGAGTTAAGCCAGTACGAATTTCCAGAAGCCAATGTGCCAATTATTACAGCAATTGAATTGCCTGATACTTGTTTAATAACACCAGAGCCGCGTCATGAAAAAAACTTCTTGGAAAAGTTAGATGCTACCTTGGATCAAGGCATTCGGCTAGTTCAGTTTAGAGCAAAGGAATTGTCTAATGCGGATTATATGGATCTTGCTCGCTCAGCGATTCAGTTAGTGCATCAATATGATGGAAAAATACTGCTCAATTCACCGCCTTTGTGGATAGCCGAAGCGGATGGCATGCACCTTTCTAGCCAAATCTTGGAACATACCCCTTTTAGGCCTTCTCTGGGTATAGGAAAGTGGGTTACTACGGCTTGTCATAATTTGGTAGAAATAGAGAAAGCAAAACATATTCGAGTCGATGCCGTGTTTATATCGCCAGTCAATAAAACATCATCGCACCCAATGGCTGAACCTATTGGTTGGGATGGCTTCAAAACCCTTGTGGATGAGATTAATGTACCTGCTTATGCATTGGGTGGTTTAAGCAATGAGGATATTCATAAAGCTAAAGAAAACTCAGCTCAGGGCGTTGCTGCAATTTCTTCAATCTGGAATAAAAAAACCAGTAGTTGAATTCAGATAGAAAACTTGCATCTTTATTTAAAGGCGGTCAGGATGGAGAAAAAGGGAGGTTGGAAATGAAAAAAACACTATCGTTATTGGTCGCCGTCTTGTTTTTAGTATCAATGAGCTCTGCTCAGGCATGGAAGAGTAAAAAACGTCATAAATATCCGAGAATTAATCCTTATACTTATGGTTATCCCAGTCCTTATGCAAGCCCCTATAGTCGAGTGATGCCTTATGGATATCCACGGGTATATCGTGGACAACAGGCTTTTAATCGCTTTCCTATGTTTGGTGGTGGGCAAAATAGAATGCCATGGAGTCAAGCAGGTGGTCCATTATTTTCTAATGGTTTTCCTATGACGGGTGGCTTTAGCTCGCCTTTCTCAGGTATGTCACCAATGTCATCAATGGGCTTTGGATCACCGTTATCGGGTATGTCTCCGATGGGTTTTGGGTCGCCTTTTTTAGGAGTGTCACCAATGGGTTTTGGATCACCCTTCTCAAGCATGTCGCCAATGGGCTTTGGTTCTCCCTTTGGTTCAAGTATGCCGTTTAACTCAATGCCATTTGGAAATACTGGAGGATGGGGGCGTAGTAGTCGCAGTGGATTTATGCCGTTCTAACTTTAGTTAAGTCGATGTTTATGGGGCTACGTCTAAAGAATTTATATTCTGAAAAAATTCAGGTTTATCCGAGAAATCTACAATATTCGCTTTTTGTTGCTTAACCCACTGCATTACACGTTTATCGCCATTAGCTAAATAGCTTTCAAGATCATTTAACAAATTGCGATGAATGATTGCGTGTAGCGGTTGTTGTCGTGAACCATCGTCAGCAATACAAAGTTTTGTAGCTGGATTTTGTGTGTGTTGTAACAGTCTTGATACAAAGTCATCGGGGATGTTCACAGCATCGCAGGGCAAACAGACCAGCCAATCAGTTTCACAATGTCTAAGGGCGGTCGCAATACCCGCTAGTGGCCCCGAGTACTCACCAATTTCATCAGAATAAACTCTATTAGTGTATTGCTGATAGCTGGATTGATTTCGGTTTGCACTAATAATCAGTGAAGAAACTTGAGGGGAAAAAGCATCAAGAAGATGCTCAATAAGAGTGCGACCCTGATAGATAATCAGCCCCTTATCTTGCCCATTCATGCGACGACCTAAGCCACCCGCAAGAATGAGACCTGTAATATTAGGATTAATAGCTAGCCTTCGTCTGAGCCATATCCTGACATGCCAACTGTGTTGTAGCCAGAATCAACATAAGTAATTTCACCTGTAATGCCCGATGCTAGATCAGAACATAAGAAAGCTGCGGTGTTGCCAACTTCCTCGATTGTAACATTACGACGTAGCGGCGCATTTGCTTCCACATGATCTAACATTTTACGAAAATCTCCGATACCCGCAGCGGCTAAGGTGCGAATAGGTCCTGCAGAGATAGCATTAACTCGAGTGCCTTCTGGGCCAAGGTCATAAGCCATTAAACGTACAGCTGCTTCTAAGCTTGCTTTTGCCATGCCCATCACATTGTAATTAGGCACAGAGGCAACTGCACCAAGATAACTTAATGTCAGTAGGGAGCCATTGCGTCCCTGCATTAATTTGCGTCCGTATTTTGCCATAGCAAGAAAGCTATAAGCACTAATATCATGAGCAATGGAAGAGCCAGCGCGGGTTGTGTTATCAACAATACTGCCTTCTAATTGCTCTTTGGGAGCAAAGGCAATGGAATGCACGATGCAATCTAAGCCATCCCAGTGTGTTGCCAACTCATCAAAGCAAGCCTCAATTGCTTCGTCAGTAGAAACATCACAAGGTACAACAATAGAGGTATCTAATTGCTTTGCAAACTTTTCTACGCGTCCTTTTAGACGATCATTTTGATAGGTAAATGCAAGCTCTGCACCTTCTCGTTTCATTGCTTGTGCAATACCAAAAGCAATTGACCGATTGCTTGCAATACCTGCGATAAGAACACGCTTACCTGCTAAAAATCCCATGTTAGCTCCTTGAATATTTGTTAGTTATCACTTTTTTAGAATGAGGTGAGTTTGGTAACTAATCATATATTAGTTTTTGAGAAATTATGACTCTAATTTTTAAAGAGATTTTGCTTTTTAAAGGCTTATGCCCTGTAAATGCTCAAGCACATATAAGAATGCACTTAAATAGCAGTGTTGTTTTGGTGCGCCATATTATTAAATTGAAAAAATATAAAACTATAGATATTAATAATTCGTTTGCAATTAGTAGCTTAAGCCCCTTTGATTACTGATGTTTTTTGGTTTGGCATGGATATTGCTTTGCAAGCTATATATTCAAAACAATTATTAACATGGTCAATAAGAGGATCATCGCAATGTCTGAACGATTAAATATATTTAAGTTAAGTGAGGCAAATATTCGAATTTTGCACTATACGTGGTTTGCTTTTTTTATGACATTTGTTGTTTGGTTAGGTCTGGGACCAATGATGCCATTCATAAAAGAGGCATTAGCATTAACTGACCAACAGGCAAAAGTGTTACTTATTTTAAATGTAGCAATGACAATTCCTGCACGAATTATTGTAGGCATGTTGGTGGATAAGCTAGGGCCTAGAATTATGTTCAGCAGTATTCTGATACTGGGTGGACTCATTAGTATTGCTTTTGCATGGTCGGATAGCTATGAAACCTTGGCAATATTAAGATTTCTTTCGGGCTTTATAGGAGCTGGTTTTGTTGTTGGTATCCGTATGATTGGTGAGTGGTTTCCTGCTCGTCAAACGGGTATTGCGCAAGGTATTTATGGTGGTTGGGGGAATTTTGGTTCAGCGGGTGCTGCCCTGACGCTACCTTTCATTGCTGCAAATTATGGAGGTATTGATGGCTGGAGATATGCGATTACCTTTGCCAGTATTGCGGCAATTGCTTACGGCTTGCTTTACTATTTTGTTGTAAGTAATACCCCAAAAGGATCAACCTATTTTAAGCCAAAGAAAACAGGAGCAATGGAAGTTACCAGTGGCTTCGATTTAGTGCTTTATATGTTAATGAACATTCCTCTTTTCTTGGCGTTAGCAGTACTTACATGGAAGCTATCACCCGAAAAAATGGGGCTGATTTCTGAGGCAATGACAGATATTGTGTATATCGTATTAGCCGTGGTTTACATCGTTCAAGTATGGAAGATTTGGCATGTGAATGCACACATACTAAAAGAAGCTGTACCAGAGATGCAACGCTATAAATTTAAGCAGGTTGCCATCTTAGATTGGGCATATCTCGTCACTTTTGGCACTGAGCTAGCGGTAGTCTCCATGCTTGCGATGTTCTATGTCGAATGGTTTGAATTACCTAAGGTAACTGCGGCACTATTGGCGGGTATCTATCCTGTTATTAATTTATTTGCTCGTCCAGGTGGCGGCTGGATTAGTGATAAAATTGGGCGAAAGTTAACGCTGATGATTGCATTTGCAGGCATTACAGTCAGCTTCTTATCGTTAGGCTTTGTGAGTCAGGAGTGGTCGATTTACTTGGTTGTTGCCGTTACTATCATTGGTGGTATTTTCTCAAAAGGTGGCTCGGGAGCGGTATATGCAATGGTGCCATTGATTCAACGTCGCATGACAGGGCAAATTGCAGGCATGGCGGGAGCATTTGGAAATGTTGGTGCAGTTATCTTTTTAACCGCGAACTCACTGGTTAGTTATGACCAGTTCTTTATGTTTATTGGAATCGTATCGGCTGTTATTTTTGCTCTTATTGTTGTTTTCTTAGAAGAGCCAAAAGGTCAAATGGCAGAGGTAATGGCTGATGGAACAGTTGAAATGATTGATGTGAAGTAAGCATTTTATTGAGCGAAGATCAAACAGAACGCTTCACGATCACAGTTATTAAACCTGCTGATTGTGAAGCAAGTTTCTCTTTATGCATCAAACTGGAGTGAAGTTATATGTGTTATTAACCTTTCACCCGATGAAAATGTTTTTTAGAAAATTCCCAGCCAAACTTATCTTCTAGTTTTAATAACAAACGATTGCGTTTATCCTTTTTGCTTAACTGATAATTTGGGTCAGTTTCTTGTAAGCCATTGGCGTCTGGCAACCAATCTTTTACAGCAGTGGGGTGATTTCCTTCAAATAGCTTAAACACCTTACTATCCATTTGTGTATAGTCAGTTTTATTATTACTGGCTTTTTTATTCCAGTATTTACTCACTTTCTGGTTTTTTAGATCATTTTGTGCTTCAGAGCGTATCCATCCATAATGATACATGGTTGCACCTGTTGATGCTGCATAAGGGTAACGTCCTTTTTTCTTGGATTCTAATACCACCCAGTACAAACCATCAGGTGCATAGGTGCGGACGCTATTTTTGATAATTCGAGCTTCACAGCGATAGAATGAAGGTGACCAAGCGTAGGTGTTTTTGTTGCCATAAAAGTGTAAATAATCAAAAGTGAGGGCTTCGACCTTGTCATTGTCTAAATGTTTTTCCATTGCAGCTCGAATCTTTGGAATATCGTCTTCATGAATGACCTCGTCGCCTTCTACATAGAAAGCCCAGTCGCCGATGGTACTGTATTGAGCAACCATTTTTTGTTGTCCATAAACAAAACCTCTGGCTCGCATGTTTTCATTCCATGGTGTTTCTAATATTTTAATTTTGTTGCTGTCAATTGCTTTAATTTTTTCTAAGGTATCATCTTCGCTAGGACCAACATTGACGACAAATTCATCCACTAAAGGTAGGACGGATTTAATGGATTCAATGTAAGGGTAGCCTAATATCTCGCCATTGCGGATAAAGGTAAATGCACTGACTATCATGTGTTTCCTTTGTTATTTTTACGATGCAGTTCTTGTAACTTGGCATATTTTAGGAATGCACCAAGACCATTTGTATAGGCAATGGCAGCACCTTCTGTACCATCACGAAAGCCTTGTTTTAGGATAAATAATTTGATGAAACTGGCGAAAGCGTGACTTAATGGTGCCCATTTTGAGCAAGTTTTCCCTTGTTCAAACAGTTGTTGAGAGGATAAATCAGAATAGCTATCAGCTTTTAGTAAAAGTTCTCCGTAGTTTTCAAAAGAAAAGTGTTGGATAGCCCCCTGCAATTCTTCAATATTACCTTCGGTTTGCCAGCTTTCATGCACTAATACGGGCTTCATTTTGCCTTGTGTGCGATCAACTAGGCGTACCACGCGATCTGGCCACCAGCTGCCGTGTTGAATCCACTTGTCTTGAAACCAGTTTTGTCGGGGGAAGCTATAGGCGGAAGCTTGAGATGTTTTTGATAGCGTTTGTTTAATATCATCAACAGCTTCATCGGTGAGTATTTCATCTGCATCCAAAAAGAGTACCCAGTCATTGTTGCAGTTATCAATAGCTAACTGTTTTTGAGCGGCAAAGCCTAACCAATTTTGTTTAATGAAAGTGGTGTTGTACCGTTGGGCAATGTCTATGGTTTTATCATTACTACCAGAATCTACAATTACAATATTATCGGCCAATTTCTGGCTTTGTTGCAGACTTTTTTCTAGGTGTTTTTCTGCATTTAATGTGATGTAGCAAATGGAAAGTGGTTTCATCTGTTGTGGTTATCTCAGTTTTTTGTGAGTCTGTGCTATTCTACGCGAGTAGTCTCAATAACACCAAAAAAGCCATGTCATCCCCAACGCATCCCCATCTTCAAAAAGCTCTATTCGATTATCAGCCTTATTGGGCTGAGTGCTATGGCACATCTGAATTTTTACCAATGTCACGGGCAGAAATGGATCAACTCGGTTGGGATTCTTGCGATATTATTATCGTAACGGGTGATGCCTATGTGGATCATCCCTCTTTTGGTATGGCAATTATTGGACGACTATTAGAAGCACAGGGTTTTCGCGTAGGGATTATTGCTCAACCTGATTGGCATTCTAAAGATGCCTTTGAGCAATTGGGTGAGCCAAATCTATTTTTTGGTGTAGCCGCAGGCAATATGGATTCGATGATCAATCGCTACACGGCTGACCGCAAACCACGTTCAGATGATGCTTATACCGCAGGTGGTCTGGGTGGTAGCCGACCTGATCGAGCTTCTTTGGTGTATTCGCAACGCTGCAAAGAGGCTTATCCACATATACCCGTGATACTTGGTGGCATTGAAGCATCGCTTAGACGTATCGCTCATTTTGATTATTGGCAGGAGAAAGTACGTCGTTCGATATTAATGGATGCAACGGCCGATATGCTACTTTATGGCAATGCAGAGCGAGCGGTAGTAGAAGTTGCCCATCGTTTTGCTCGTGGTGATACGGTAAGCCAAATGACAGATATTCGTGGCACGGCCTTTATCCGTAGAGATACGCCAGAAGCTTGGTTGGAAATTGATTCAACGAGAGTAGATCAACCAGGGAAAATTGACCGAATTATCAATCCATATGTGAATACACAAGAATTGAGTGATTGTGAGTTAGAACAACGTAATGATAAGTGGATTGAGGATAAGGTCTATCGTCCAAAACGAGCGGATGAACATAAGTTACAATTTCACCCAAGAGCACAGCTAAAGCGTGAAACAACGGTGATTCGTTTGCCATCGTATGAAAAAGTGATTAATGACAAGGCTCTCTATGCTCACGCTAACCGTGTTATGCACTTGGAAACAAACCCCGGTAATGCACGAGCTTTGGTGCAAAAACATGGCAATGTAGACTTATGGCTTAATCCACCACCGATACCGTTATCAATGGATGAAATGGATTATGTATTTGCTATGCCATTCGCTCGTGTTCCACATCCTGCTTATGGTGATAAAAAAATACCCGCTTATGAAATGATTCGTTTTTCGATCAATATTATGCGTGGTTGTTTTGGTGGCTGTACTTTTTGTTCGATTACTGAGCACGAAGGGCGGATTATTCAGAATCGTTCTAAAGATTCCATCTTGCATGAAATTAATGAAATTCGAGATAAGGTTCCCGGTTTTACAGGGGTGATTTCTGATCTAGGTGGGCCAACTGCGAATATGTATCGCCTGTCTTGTAAAGATCCTAAGATTGAAGCATCTTGTCGTAAGCCAAGCTGTGTATATCCTGGTATTTGTCAAAATTTGAATACTAGCCATGAGCCGTTGAAGGCCTTATATCGTGAGGCTCGCAATTTAAAGGGGGTTAAAAGAATACTGATTAGTTCAGGGCTACGTTATGACTTAGCCGTGGAAGACCCTGAATATGTACAAGAGTTAGTGACGCATCATGTGGGTGGCTATCTGAAAATAGCTCCAGAACATACTGAAGAAGCTCCACTTTCTAAGATGATGAAACCCGGTATTGGGACTTATGATCGCTTTAAAGAAATGTTCGAAAAGTACACGAAGGAAGCAGGTAAAGAACAATACCTA
The DNA here is from genome assembly GCA_027024625.1 of Thiotrichaceae bacterium. GTDB lineage: Bacteria > Pseudomonadota > Gammaproteobacteria > Thiotrichales > Thiotrichaceae > S015-18. Next base: position 8,050 of record JALVRY010000072.1, on the reverse strand, counting down.
ATCCCCTATTTTATTGCTGCACACCCCGGTACGAAAGATGAAGATATGTTGAATTTAGCGTTGTGGTTAAAGAAACATAATTTTAGAGCTGATCAGGTGCAGGCGTTTTATCCATCGCCAATGGCAACAGCGACGACGATGTTCCACACGGGTAAAAATCCACTGAAAAAAGTTACCTATAAAAGCGAGGCAGTTGAGACGGTAAAAAGTCCAGAGCAACGTAAATTGCATAAAGCCCTGTTACGTTACCATGATCCTGAAAATTGGGCTTTAATTCGTAAGGCATTAAAAAACATGGGGCGTTCTGAGCTTATTGGTAGCGGCAAAAATCAATTAATTCCAGAATATGATCCAGCTGAGAAAGATAAAAAATACACCGCACATCGACGTAAAAATACAGTGACCGCTCATAAAAAGCGTACCAAAGGGAAGCTGAGAACACAGCATACGGGCTTACCTGCTAATGCAAAAAATAAGAAAGGAAATCAGGTAAAAATAAAGAATAAGAAGAGAAAATAGGATTTTTTGAGATAGTGTGTGGTGACAGTAGCATGAGTGCTTGAGCAATCCAAAAGTAAGTCTTATAAGGCTAGATTGCATTAATATATTAGAATACACTAACGCAATATATTTTAACAAAATCAATTTGTGATTGGGGAATTTTAAATGACAGAAACTCACTCGTCGGTAAAGACTAAAAAGAAGGCCGACATTCATCTTGAAGAGTTAACTAAATTATTAGAAAAAAATATCGAAATTATCAAAGATAGTTCTGAAAAAAATACACAGCAGCTTGCTGATGCACTTTCTCGTTTAACTAAGCAAGTGGGGGAAACCTTTGAGCGTGTTCATACAGGCTTGAATGAGCAAGGTAAGCATCAAGATACACAAGTGCAAAATCTTAGTTTGGGGTTGAAGGAGACTTTGCAATTATTACAAAGCAATATTAAAGAGCAAATGGCAGAACAAAGTAGAAATATTGCACAAATGTCGATAGGCCTACAGAAAACATTTCAAACCTTAGAAAAAAGTATTGATCAGCGAGATGAGCGCCACCAAGCTCAAATGGATCATTTGAAAGATGGCTTGCAAGAAACGCTACTGACCTTGCAAAAGAATATGCAAGAGCAAGCGAAACATCAGAATAAAAGTTTATCGGAGCTTTCGTCTAGCTTGCAGCAGGTTGTTGCACAAAATAATCAAGGTATGGAGAACCGTGATCGTTTTCAGCAAAAGCAATTTGATTTGTTAAATGAAGGAGTGCAAAAAAGTCTGTTAAGTCTGCAAGAAAATATGCAACAGCAATCCTTACAGCAAACAGCGGGGATGGAGAAAGTTACCCAAGGTTTGCAACAGGTATTTGAACAGATCAACATAGCAATAGCTAAGCGTGATGAACAGCAGCAAAAGCATGCAGAGGCATTGAGCAAAAATGTTCAGAAAGGTATGAATAGCCTGCAAAAAAATATTGAGAAACAATCAAGTCAGCAGCATGAAGGAATGCAGAAAATTACTCAAGATTTTCACCAAGCCTTCGAAAAAACACATGATACTTTGGATAAGCGAGAGAAACATCAGCAAGCTCAAGTTGAAGTTTTGAATAAAGGTATGCGTGAGTCCTTGATTGAGCTACAAAAAAGTATTCAGCAACAATCAAAAGAGCAAGCGGAAGCGACTGCTAAGATGTTATCTGGTTTAGAGAAAACATTTATGTTAATGCAGGATGATGTGAAGCAGCAAAAAGAAATTCATCGTGAGAATATTTTAGCTTTGCAGTCGCAAATAGAAACATCAAATCAATCTCACCGAGATCATCAGGAAAAGCTACAAACATTGACTTTGGATATGTTAAAAGAAGAACATTCAGTTCAAGAGGGGAACTTTAGAAAAGCTCGTTGGTTTGCTATTCCAAGTGCAATTTTAGCTGTTGTTGGTATTGTCTTTGTAGTGTATCTCATTTCAATTATGGAACGTGCAGTTACTAATATGTCTGCTGATATGGAAGATATGAAAATTAGTATGGCAAACATTAGTGACACAATGGGTGTGATGTCTACAGAAATAGTTGCTATGAATAAAAATACACGTGTAATGGCAAAAACAATGGGAACAATGCCGAAGATTTCAGAAGAAATGGCTCAAATGGAGAGTCACATGGATGGTCTAAATGGGCAGGTTGAGTCAATGAATGTGGCAATGAATAAGATGTCGACAGAAGTTACTCCAGCTATGAAAGGTGTGCGTCGAATGATGCCTTGGTCTTGGTAGAGTTATAGGTGAACCTGAATTCGTATTGATTTACGAATTCAGGTGTTTTCAAGTTTGTGGTGTTTTTAGAGATCTTTGTGTGAAATATCTCGTGTAGAATTATTACTGTTTATCACCAACGAGATCACGATATGCATGCCAACTTGCATGACCGATAATTGGAAACGTTACGGCTAAGCCAATAAATGCCGCAAAAAAGCCAAGATGAATTAATACAACAATAAGTATTGCCCAAACTAGCAGGGGCAAAGGGTTTTTTACCACGGCTCGTAAGCTGGTTGTGATGGCGGTTAAAAAATCAACTTTACGGTGCATGATCATTGGTATTGCGACCAAGCTAATAGAGAATGCAATATTGGCGATAAAGAATCCAAACAGAGTAAAGAATGCAATAAATTCAATTGATTGCTCGTTAGTTAAAATAATAGTCCAGCCCTTTGCAATAAGGTCAACATTGCCAAAGTAGACACCTGCAACCAAAGCAGCTATCCGCATCCAAATCATCATAATAAAGCCAAGCACGGTAACAAAAATTCCCAAAGGAACAATGTTTTCTTTAATGCTACTGAGTGAATCTAGTAGGCAGGGGTCTTCGCCTTCCTCAATTTGTCGGCTTAGGTGGTAGAGGCCGACGGCTAGGAAAGGTCCGACTAGAAAAAAGGTGGCGACTAATGAAGCTGACCATATTGGATTATTGGCGGCTACAAAGATAAGTACTAAGCCAATTAGTGCAAAGCCTAGCCCGTATAGCAAGCTTGGTACGGGGGTCATTTTAAGGTCTTGAAATCCTTTTTTTATCCACTCAAATGGCGTTGATAATTCTATTTTTTGTACAGGATGCTGTTGTGTGACGGCAACCAGTTTCGTCGTATTTGATGTGCCCATAATTTCCTCCTCTGAACGTATGGTAACTGTATTTGTGGTATATACTCCTCTGACTATAGAATAACCTAATAGATACGGTTATTGTTTTTTATCTTTTATTAATTATTTTAATCCTAGGAATAAAAATGACGTTGGATACTTTCGTAAGTACGTTGAAATCATCACCTGAGATGCTGGAATTTTCAGATACTATGGCTGTAATAGATCAATTGTACGTGTTTAACGAAACATCTTTTATGAACGGAGCGTTATTGAATCAAGCAGGTGAGAATTCAGGCTCGTGTAAATTATTTTATTTTGCCAAGTTGCAAGGCTTTACTGAGCAAGAGACATTAGCGTGTTTTGGAGCGTACTATCGAGATGATGTGCTTGCTAACCCCAATGGTGCTGATCATCAGAATATTCGTAATTTTATAAAATCAGGTTGGCAGGGAATCGTGTTTGATTCTGAAGCATTAGTTTTGAAATAAGTCTTGTTGTGGAATTAGAGCGTAAACATTTACTGGAAATTTATACAGCTGCTATTGATTCTGTGGCAGGCGATGTGGTTGTTAAAGAATATTTGCAGCAATTAGGTTCTTTGCAAGAATACTATGTTATCGCAGTTGGCAAGGTGGCCGATGTCATGATGCAGGGTGCATTGGATGCTTTGCAAGAAAAGCTATTAAAAGGCTTGGTGATAAGTAAGCCCGAAAATTTTTCTGGAACTTTATTAGAAAATCCTTTGATCGATTGTGTAGCTGGGGGGCATCCCATACCAACAACTGATAGCTTGCTTGCAGGTAAAAAACTAATACAGTTTATTAAAGCTATTCCTGACAATGCTTACTGCTTGGTACTAATTTCTGGTGGTACATCTAGTTTGGTCGAGGTGCTGCAAGAAGGTGTGTTGCTGAGTGATTTGCAATCGACCACGGATTATTTATTAGCAAGTGGCTATGGCATACGTGAGATTAATTCAGTAAGAAAGGGCTTATCCGAAATTAAGGGCGGGGGGCTTTGGAAATATCTAAGGTCGCGAAAAGTACAATGCCTGATGATTTCTGATGTGCAAGGCGATGATCCATCAGTTATTGGATCTGGTTTATTATTTCCTGATGATAAGCAAAAAGTTCCTGATAATCTGCCTCCATTTATTGCTGATTTACTTTCCCGTAATAAACAACAAAGCCTGCCAGAATCTTTCTCTTGGAAAGTTATTGCATGTTTAAATGATGCTAAATATGCGGCAAAACAAAAAGCAGAAGGCTTGGGTTATTCGGTTGAGCTTATTGATGAATATCTTAATGATGATGCTGAGCTAATGGGAAAAAAGCTCGTTAGGCGATTAGAGCAATCTACAACAGATATAGTAATTTGGGGTGGAGAGACAGTTGTGCAGCTACCAAAAAATGCTGGAAATGGTGGTAGAAATCAGCATTTAGCCTTGTCTGCGGCTATCGAGATGTCAGGAAAAGATAATATGTGGCTGCTTTCAATGTCTACTGATGGTATTGATGGGAATACCATTGATGCGGGAGCTTTAGTGGATGGTCGTACCGTACAACGAGGCGAGCTGTACGGTGTGAGTGCAGAGTATTGTTTACAGAGAGCAAATTCCAATTTATTGCTCGAAGAGAGCGGTGACCTTATCTTCACAGGTGCGAGTCGAACCAATGTGGCGGATTTGCTTATTGGTTTGAAGTTGTTGTAAAGGTGTTTTTTCACTATCCAAAGCATATTTGAAGAATTCAAACCATTATCCACTATGATTCACATAGAGCCTCCTTTCTTTAAACAGAACAGCTGAAAATTTTAGGCTACAAGACTATGTTGGTGGTTGTGGTGCATAATATCAGTTACATAAAAATAGAGCATGTGATTAGAGAGGTTTAAGTATTGGGATTGTATAAAGCTACATATGACTGTTTGCTTGAAACAGACGTGCAAGAAAAACGAAATAAGGTTGTTGCCTTATATGCTCAATGGCAGGAAGGTTTGATAGCTAGAGAGTGTGATGCTGATGATGTCTTAAAGGTTAAATCTGCGGGCAAGCCTGAGCAACCAGCACTGGTTAAGCCTTCTAAATTAAAGCGCCGAAGTTTGCATACAGATCAGGGGCGAGCCGCCTTATTACATGCTGTTGCTCATATTGAATTTAATGCAATAAACTTAGCTTTGGATGCTGTTTATCGCTTTCGTGATATGCCTGATGAGTTCTATACGGATTGGTTAAAAGTTGCATCTGAGGAATCTTATCATTACGGTTTGCTGGAGGATCGTTTGCGGTCAATGGACTATGAGTATGGTGATTTTCCTGCACATAATGGTTTGTGGGAAATGACGGTTAAAACTGATCATGATGTGATGGAGCGAATGGCATTAGTTCCGCGAGTGCTAGAAGCCAGAGGCTTGGATGTAACCCCCGGTATGATGGAACGCTTAGATCAAGCAGGGGATCATGAAACGGTTGAAGTGCTTAAAATTATTCTAAGGGATGAGATAGGGCATGTGAAAATTGGCTCACGATGGTTTCATTATTGTTGTGATCAGCGAGGGTTAGAGCCTATTTCAACATTTCAGACATTGTTGAAAAAATATATGGGAGGTTTTTTGCGTGGGCCTTTTTATACCGAGGCTCGTTTACAGGCTGGCTTTACACAAGATGAGTTGGATCAGCTTGTTGAAATGGAAAAGCAGTGGATAAAGGAAATTAAAAGTGAGCGTACAAATAGAGCTTGAAACTATTTGCACGCTCATCTTCAGATTTTAAAGGCCTCGTCCGATAGCATAATAGCTAATGCCTAGGCTCTCCATATGGTTAGGGTCATATAAATTACGACCATCCACAATAACAGGATCTTTGAGTTTTGCCTTGAGGTCATCAAAGTTGGGGCTGCGGAACTCATTCCATTCTGTAACAATAGTTAAGCAGTCAGCTCCTTCTAATGTTTGTTCGGCAGTATTACATAGCGTGAGGTCATCACGCTTACCATAAATTCGTTCGCATTCTTCTGATGCAACAGGGTCGTAGGCTTGCACCTTGGCTCCAATTTCCCACAGTGATTCCATTAGCACTCGGCTAGATGCTGCACGCATATCATCGGTATTGGGTTTGAATGAAAGTCCCCAGAGTGCAATGGTTTTATCTTTAAGCGTGTCGCCATAGTGGCGCTGAAGCTTTTCGAAAGTCTTTTCTTTTTGTCGATTATTAACTGACTCAACAGCAGAGAGTAATTCTGCTTTATAACCAATTTCGTTAGCGGTACGTTCAAGAGCTTGAACATCTTTTGGAAAGCAAGAACCGCCATAACCACAGCCCGGATAAATAAAGCTGTAGCCAATACGTGGATCAGAACCAATACCGTTGCGTACTTGCTCAATATCTGCACCTAATAATTCAGCAAGGTTGGATAGCTCATTCATAAAACTGATCTTTGTTGCTAGCATGGCATTTGCTGCATATTTGGTTAATTCAGCTGAGCGGATGTCCATCGCGATCAAACGATCATGGTTGCGATTAAATGGTGCGTATAGCTCACGCATTAATTCTGTGGTGCGAGGGTTGTCTGTGCCAATAACAATGCGGTCTGGCTTCATGAAGTCATCAATCGCAGCCCCTTCTTTTAAGAATTCGGGATTTGAGACGATGTCAAATTCAACTTCTAGGCCTCTTTCCCTAAGTGTTGCAAGCATGGTTTCACGAACCTTATCTGCTGTACCAACTGGAACAGTAGATTTATCAATCACAATACGGTACTCGTCCATATTTTCTGCAATAGATTTGGCTACCGCTTGAACGTAAGAAAGGTCAGCAGAGCCGTCTTCATCAGGTGGGGTGCCGACAGCGATAAACTGGAATAAACCATGCTTTGTGCCTTCTGCGGCAGATGTTGTAAATTTCAGACGATTTGCGGAAATATTATCTTTAACGATTTTATCAAGACCTGGCTCATAAATAGGAATGCCGCCACTATTTAGTAATGCCGTCTTTTCTTCATCAATATCAACGCAAAGTACATCGTTGCCAACTTGTGCAAGACAAGCTCCAGTGACTAGCCCAACATAGCCTGAGCCGTATATTGTTACTTTCATAATTATTGCTTCTCAAAAATAAATAAATTTATCTAATGTCTGTAATTTTGATGATAAACCAAGACATGTATTAATGGTCACGAAGCATAGCAGTTTTTTAATAATGGGAAATTAATAAAAAAAGCAAATTAATCGCTACATTTATAAATAAGGTGGTTGACATTAGAGGAGGTTTCGCTCAAAATCCGTCGCTTCTTGATTGGAGGGGTTCCCGAGCGGCCAAAGGGGACAGACTGTAAATCTGTTGGCACTGCCTTCGAAGGTTCGAATCCTTCCCCCTCCACCAATTTTAGATGCAATAATTCATAATTCTAAGCGTTGATGTCATAAAGGTTTCTTTTATATTAATCGCGTTATGTTTATGAATTTACTATGCTTTTGCGGGTGTAGTTTAATGGTAGAACTTCAGCCTTCCAAGCTGACTACGTGGGTTCGATTCCCATCACCCGCTCCAAATTATTGCAAAAGTGGCTGAGTTTTAAAGTGGTTTGTCAGGGGTCTTGCGCTTTGTGTTGGTCGATACAAAGTAAAATTTCTTGCTAATAAAGCTGCTTCATTTTTTCGCCCATATGGCTCAGTCGGTAGAGCGCATCCTTGGTAAGGATGAGGTCATCGGTTCAATTCCGATTATGGGCACCATTATTTGACCTGTTTTAGGAATAGTGCGGGTCTATTCACTTTAATAAATCTTGCATGAGGTGTTGATAACATGTCCAAGGAAAAATTTGAGCGTAATAAACCGCACGTAAATGTCGGTACAATAGGTCACGTAGACCACGGAAAAACCACCCTAACAGCAGCGATGACAAAAGTCATGGCAGAA
>JALVRY010000071.1 GCA_027024625.1 Thiotrichaceae bacterium | reverse complement strand
ATTCAGTACAATAGTTAAACCTGAATTCGCACTAATTCAGATTTAAATTAAAGAGGTTTTATTCCTCTCCTGACCATGCAGCGTTATCTAAAATAACGAAAGATTTACCTAATGATGTTATTTTAGATACAGGTAAACTCACACCATTACGCCATTGCTGCACAGCATTATATTTTCCTTGGCCTGTTACTATCGTCAATAGAGTCCTATTTTGGCTTAATGTATGCACACTCAAACTCACTCGATCTGAAGGCGGCTTAGGCGACTCAAAAATAGCATGTACCCGCTCATCTAATGGGTGCTTATGATTTGGAAATAAGCTTGCAGTATGACCATCTTCACCCATGCCCAATAGCACCACATCAAATGGCATTGCAGTCTTAACTATAGCATCATAGGCTTTGGCTGCTTCCTCCGCCCCCAATTCTGAAGGAATAAAATGAATATTTCCCTCTGGTGCATCAATTTTATCCAACAATGTATTCTGAATCATCTGGCTATTTCGCTCGCTATCATCAACGGGCAAACAACGCTCATCACCTAAATAAAAATGCCAGTTCTGCCAATCACAAGGTTCTTTTACTAATAAAGAATGAATGTGTTCTGGCGTTCTACCACCAAATAAAACAATCTTAAAAACGCCTCGTTCTTGTATCGCTTCTTGTGCCGCTTTGACAATAAAATCACAAGCTTGCGAAGCGACCTCTTCTACGGTTTGTTTTACCAGCCAATTACTTTTATTTACCATATCAATCCTTCACTGGATCAAGTGAACAACGCCAGTTCTGACTTTCTTTCTCAAACAAACGCAGTGATTCTTCTGGCCCCCAACTACCCGCGGGATAAGTTGGAATATAATCTCGATGAGATGCCCAGCTACGCAGTACAGGATCAATAATTTTCCATGATTCTTCTACCTCATCTGAACGCAGAAACAAGGTATGATCACCTTCCATTACATCCAATAACAAGCCTTCGTAGGCATCTTTACTTGTACCTTCATTAAAACAGGCATCCATACTAATAACCTGAGTCTGCATATCCAAGCCCGGCTTTTTAACCGTTAATTCCATCCGCAAAGTTTCATCAGGCTGAATACCAATCAAAAGCCAATTGGGTTCAAATTTTTGCAACTGAGAGGTGCGGAAGAATTGCTTTGGTGTTTGGCGGAAACAAATAGCCACCATTGAGCGTTTCTCAGCCATTCGTTTACCTGTTCGTAGGTAGAATGGCACACCCCGCCAACGCCAGTTATTCACATAAAGTTTCATTGCAGCATAGGTTTCACATACGCTATCTTCTGGAATATCCTCTTCTTCTAGGTAACTATTCACCTCTTCTCCATCAATCATGCCGTTGGTGTATTGAGCACGACAAGCATGGCTGGAAACAGCATCTTTAGGAATGGGGCTGATTGAACGTAACAACTTTACTTTTTCATTTCGCAAGTCTTCTGCTTGCATCGAAACGGGTGGCTCCATCGCCACTAAGGACAATAATTGCAACAGATGACTTTGGATCATATCTCGTAATGCACCCGTGCGATCATAGTAGGAACTGCGTGAACCTATACCAATTGTTTCAGAGTGAGAAATTTGCACATGGTCAATATAGTTTCGATTCCAAAGCGGCTCCAACAGAATATTAGCAAAGCGGAACACCTGCACATTTTGCACCGTTTCTTTGCCTAGGTAATGATCAATTCGGTAAATTTGTGATTCATCGAGATAGCGATCAAAATGACGCTGCAAATTTCTGGCACTGTCCAAGTCCGAACCAAAAGGCTTTTCTACAACAACACGTCGCCAACCACTATTATCTTCCTTTAGCAGCCCTGCTTTTCCTAAAGAACTCGCAACAGGAGCATACAAGGAAGGAGGCAATGAAAAATAAAATGCAATATTTTTAGAGAATGACTTTTGCTCTAAATACTCTTTAAGGTTTTGATAATCCTCAGTCGTTTTCATGTATGACTGAAAATAAGAAAGTTTGCTATAAAAACGCTTAAAAACAACGGTATCTAGTTCATCCCTTGCTCGTTCTTTAAGGTCATCTTTTAAGGTTTCAAGCCACTCTTCCTTGTCTTTAATTCTACGTCCAACACCAACAATATTAATACCCTCTGGAAGTAGATTATCCATATCTAAATGATATAAAGCAGGGATTAGCTTAGTTTTGGCAAGATTACCCGTTGCTCCAAATATAACAAAGGTGCAGTTTTCTAAAGGTTGCTTCATTAGCTCTTCACCCAATCCGTATGGAAAAACTCACCACGAGGCTGATCAACACGCTCGTAGGTATGAGCACCAAAATAGTCACGCTGAGCTTGTAACATATTGGCTGATGTTTTCTCAGAACGGTAGCCATCGAAAAAGCTCAATGCCGAGCTAAATGCAGGCACAGGGATTGCCATAGCAATAGCCGTTTGTACTGTTTTTCTCCACCCTTCTAAGGATGACTGAATGGCATCAACAAAGAAATCATCCAGCAATAGATTTTCTAATTGCGGTTTTTTCTTATAAGCCTCTTTGATATTATCCAAGAAACGACTACGAATAATGCAGCCCCCCCGCCATGTTAAGGCGATATTGCCGTAATTAAGATTCCAGCCATACTTATCCGAGGCTTGTTGCATCAACATAAAACCTTGGGCATAGGAAATAATTTTTGAGGCATACAAAGCATCGCGTAGAGCATCTAACGTAGCCTCAATGTCTCCAGTAAACTTAGGTCGCTCTGCCTGTGGATATATCTTGCTTGCCGTAATACGCGATTCTTTTATCGAAGACAAACAACGAGCAAAAACCGCTTCACCGATCAATGTTAGTGGTACACCCTGCTCTAAGGCACTCACCGCTGTCCATGTTCCTGTACCTTTTTGCCCCGCGGTATCAAGGATTTTTTCTAGCAACGGCTCACCATCAGAATCAGCTTTAGCCATGATGTCTGCGGTAATTTCGATAAGATAAGAGCTTAAAACACCTTCATTCCAAGTTTCAAAGACCTGCTGCATTTGAGCATGATCTAATCCTAAACCTTCATGCATAAGCTGATAGGCTTCAGCAATCAACTGCATATCACCATACTCAATGCCATTATGTACCATCTTCACATAATGCCCTGCTCCACCATCGCCAATCCATTGACAACAAGGTTCACCATCTACTTTAGCTGCAATAGATTGCAGAATATTTTTTACCGTTGGCCACGCAGCAGGATTACCTCCTGGCATAATGGCAGGGCCAAATCTAGCCCCTTCTTCACCACCAGAAATACCTGAGCCAACAAATAAAATACCTTTTTCTTTAAGTGATTGCGTGCGACGAATCGTATCGGGGAAATGAGAATTTCCACCATCAATAATAATGTCCCCCTCGTCAAGCAGAGGTAGCAAAGCATCAATAGTAGAATCTACTGGGTCGCCTGCGGTAATCATCAGCATGATTTTACGAGGAGTTTCTAACTGGGCTACCAGCTCTTTATGTGAGTAGCAAGCTGTTATCGAACGATCTTTAGCGGCTCCTGACATAAAATCATCTGTATATTCTTTTTCGCGATTGTAAACCGCTAGAGTAAAATTATGATCATTGAAATTCAGTGCCAGATTCTGCCCCATAACACCTAAGCCGATAAGCCCCATATATGCCTTTTGCATAATGCGTATAGCCTCTATTTAGTAAATCCAAATATACGAGTGATCCCGTAAATTTGAATCTATATTTATTAAAATAATTATGGAGCTAGTATAAAAACCAATCATTAAGAAAATCAATAGACAAATCATTATTATTTATAACTAACCCCCTACATGAAAGAATGACGGAAGAAAAAAGAGCGTAATTATCTCTATTTAGTCTAAAAATAAAGGTAATAACCGAGCTATTGGCTGATTTTTTAGACTAAATAGGGGGAATTCAAGCCTTTTTTATTCGTTAGATCTTTCGTGCAAAGGTCTCATAATAATATTCAGATAGTCTTAAAGAAGGCTTTGATCAAGTCATAAATCGATTTCACGATGCTAGAGTTAAACATGCGGAATAATAGTAGCTCAGTCAAAGGAATTAATTGTAGGACAATCGATCAATCTACTATTTGACTTAAAGCAATCTACTTTTAAGAAGTTTGATTATTCAGATACAAGTAGGAATGCACAAAATAAATCTAACAACTTTTGTCCCTAATTATCTGATCTTCTCAGCAATGACTCCTGCATTGCTCTAATACACATCATCCTTGGCACTATACACAGACTCCCGTCCCGCCTAGGCCACAGTAGCCATTGGGATTTTTTGCAAGATATTGTTGATGATAATCTTCGGCATAGTAGAACTCTGGTGCATCTTGTATTTCAGTCGTAATTTTGGGATGCCCTGCTTTCTTTAAAGCCTGTTGATACATTTGCTTTGATGCCTCTGCCTGACTTTTTTGCTCATCGGAGTAAGTATAAATGCCCGATCGATATTGCGTACCTGCATCATTACCTTGCCGCATTCCTTGAGTTGGATTATGGCTTTCCCAAAAGGTTTTTAGTAGCGTTTCATAACTAATTTTATCCGCTTCATAAACGACTAAAACCACTTCATTGTGTCCTGTCCGTCCTGTGCAAACCTCCTGATAGTTTGGATTCGGTGTAAACCCTGCGGCATAACCTACCGCTGTGGAGTAGACACCATCCAATGACCAGAATTTTCGTTCCGCTCCCCAAAAACACCCCATGCCAAACATTGCACATTCCGTATTTTCAGGGAAAGGGGCAACAATTGTATTACCATTAACATAGTGTTGCGGTGTCACTGAAATGGCTTCATTTCTTCCAGACAAAGCATTTTCTTTGCTTACCATTTCTGCTTTTTTAAATAGCATTTACACCTCGCTCCACATACGCAATAAATTAATATGTGTCGTGCTAATCACACCCGTTTCTTCTGCTTCAGGAGATTTATCAATCAGTGTATCTCGTGCTTTTCCTAGCTCATACAATAATTCACGTTGCTTAGGGTCTTTCACCATGCTTTGTGCCCATGTCACGGCGACAATTCGCTCTCCTTTAGTCACCTCAGCGACCTTATGCCAACTCCCCGACGGGTAAACAACCGCATCGCCAGCATCTGGCTTGAGTATATGCTCTCCATAAGGTGTGCGAATAACTAACTCGCCACCTTCATAATCATCCTTACCATTTAAAAAGACTGTTGTAGAAACATCGGTGCGATAGCGTGCATTCATTGGCCCCATGACTGGATCATCAACATGAAAGCCATAAGTCATACCTTTTTTGTAACGTGCATAAAAGGCGGTTGCAACTTTTAGCGGTAAAGCCGCAGCTTGGTACTCTTCATTTTGCACTAACGATGTCATGACAATTTGATTTAGCTGTTGGTGTAACTGACTTTGCGGCGAAAGCTCTTGATTATTTTTTACACGACTAGCTTCTTTACCCGCTGATAATTTTCCATCAACAAAATCTGCATCTTTTAGCAGCATTCTTACCGTTTCTAAACGATGTGAGTCCAGCACATTTTTTATATGTAATAACATTTATCACCTTTAAGGTTCTTGCTTTCGAAATAGATTTAAGTAATCTATGCACTTTGAGATAGTAGGAATGCTGTATAAATTTATATAGCACACCGACTTAATAGGGCTAAAAGGAATACGTCATGATACTAAAAGTGTTTATTGATGGTCATGAAGACGCAATCAAAGTACCTGATAATATTATCACGGACGCATCAGATTATTTTGACATGATGGACAAGGACATGGACAGGGGCTACCAAATGAGTCAGAAATGGGTAGAAAAGCCTGACTTGTATCAGAAATGTCAGATTGCCTCTGATCATATCTTAACGGCAATGGAAACACATAACGATAAAACAGCGACATTAATGGCCGCCTATATTCTTAACCGTGTTCCTCATGCCAAAGAAATCCACTTGGATTTAACAGGGGATATGAGCGAACATGAGATTGTTGCCTAATAACACCGCTTAATCTCTAAATGTAATCCATGTCGTTGCAATATATTTAACACCTTCATCCACCGTCTTGGCTCGATGCTCATGCGTCCAGAACGGTGGAAATAATACTAACTTGCCCTTCTCTGGCTTCACTTCTATTCCTTGATGAACGAATTCAGTTTCCCCTCCCTGCTTTGGTGCATCATTCAAATACCATAAGGCAACCAATTGACGCGATGCTAGCTTTGTATTGTCATTATCCACATGCCAATGATAATACTCTCCCGCACGATAGCGCTGAAGGTTATAACCCATGTCCTTGAAACGACTCATTTCACTAAAATAAGGGTAAGCTGTTTGAAATTCTTTTAAAGCCATCGCCAAAGAACGGAAGAGATTATTATCAACATCTTTCCAGTGTTCTTTACCGCTAACAACAAGGTCTGTGGTTTTCTTTAACGATTGAAAATCATTAACTGCTGCACCAACTTTACCCGCGTATTGATCTTGTTCATTCGCTTCAAAGCGTTGCACCATGTCATCACACAAGAAATCAGGCAGTGCTTGTTTTTTTTCGAAGATAAACGAGCCAGCTTTGACTTCTTTTATCGTTTGTAGGGGCTTTCTGGGGAGTTCGAAAGGATCCATATTTAGTCCACTGTGTTATATCTAAATCCATGACATCGACATAAAGAAGTCACGGAACCATATTAAAATATATTCTTCTCGACGAGTGATTCTATATCGTTTACTGCATCCTTTCCTTGATCTGTATAAAGTTGCAGTGATTGTTTTGCAAGAAATTGCCAATGTTGTAATAACTCAGGAATCAGTGTTTCTAAGCGCAGCAAACTACCCTCTATTCTCCACGCTTCGTAAGCTTTTAATAGTGTTGGAGCAAGCTTTTTTCGCATTGCGGTCATATTAGCAAAGTAAAAATGCATGGTTGCAGGATTATTCTCTTGGATTAGCTTAGGCAATGTATTGAGAGCATCGGCATAGTGATCCCGAATCGCTCGTAACATAATCT
>JALVRY010000070.1 GCA_027024625.1 Thiotrichaceae bacterium | reverse complement strand
GAGATAGTCAGCGTCACTGGCACAGAAAACCTATTAATGGCCGCCGTGCTAGCAGATGGAACGACGGTTATTGAAAATGCAGCTCGTGAGCCAGAAGTAACAGACCTTGTGCATTGTTTAAATAAAATGGGAGCAAAGATTGAAGGTATCGGCACGGATACTTTAACTATCGAAGGTGTAGAAAGTTTAGAAGGCTGTGAATATTCCGTTCTGCCTGATCGTATCGAAACAGGCACTTACCTCGCCGCCGCTGCCATTACCGGCGGACGCGTAAAAACACTAAAGGCAGATGTCAATGGCTTAGATGCCGTGCTGAATAAGTTTACTGAAGCAGGTGCTAAAATCGAAAAAGGCGAAGACTGGATCGAGCTAGATATGCGAGGTCGTACACTAAAAGCTGTCGATATTCGTACTGACCCCTACCCCGCCTTCCCAACTGATATGCAGGCTCAATTTATGGCAATGAATGCCGTATCTCAAGGAATCGGTGTAGTAGTTGAAACCATCTTTGAAAACCGTATGATGCACGTTGCCGAGCTAATGCGCATGGGAGCCAATATCCGCCTTGAAGGTAACACCGCAATTGTTGCAGGTATGCCCGAAATTTATGGTGCTCAAGTCATGGCAACAGATTTAAGAGCATCCGCCTGCCTAGTATTAGCAGGTTTGGCAGCCAAAGGTAAAACCACCGTTGACCGTATTTACCATACTGACCGTGGATATGAAAAGATTGAAGATAAGCTAAGTGGTATCGGTGCAAATGTTGTCCGTGTCGGTTAGTATGTTTTAGGTAAATGGAAGTGGTACTTTTACAGATTCACAGGTATCACATCCATTCCTTAATCAGAACCCCATTAAGCCCCAAAAAATCCCTAAGCCTTATGTCAAAATGACATAAATGGAAACGAAATGAGTAATAAAATTCTGACAATTGCCCTTTCAAAAGGAAGAATTTTCAAAGAAACCCTTCCTCTATTGAAAGCCGCTGGCATTGAGCCAATTGATGATCCTGAAACTAGCCGAAAATTAATTCTTGATACCAATCAAGATGATGTTAAGTTATTGATTATTAGAGCAACCGATGTGCCAACCTATGTGCAATATGGTGCAGCAGACATGGGCGTAACAGGGAAGGACGTACTCATGGAGCATGGCGGCGAAGGTTTATATGAATTGCTTGATCTCAAAATCGCACGTTGCAAATTAATGGTAGCAGGCTATGCCGATAAGCCATTAGATAAAGGGCATATCAAAGTCGCTACAAAATTTGTTAACTGTGCAAAACAATACTTTGCAGAAACAGGGCGACAAGCGGACATTATCAAACTTTATGGTTCAATGGAGTTAGCTCCGATTGTTGGCTTAGCAGACTGCATTGTGGACGTTGTAGATACAGGTGGTACACTAAAAGCTAACGGACTTGTACCACTGGAACATATGCATGAAATCAGTTCACGTATGGTTGTAAATAAGGCATCCATGAAAATAAAAAATGCAAAAATCAGAGTAATTCTCAATCAAATTCAGACCGCGATTGATAAGGGCTAAGGGCAAACCATGACAATGAAGAAAACGGATGATCGTCGTATCCTCAAAAAGAGGAAAGTACCATCTCCTAAAAAATTGATTAAGAAGCTTCCAATTACAGAAGCAGCAAGCAACACCGTATATGAAGCACGCATAGCCTGCCATAATATTATTCACGGTAAGGATGATCGCTTACTTGTTGTTATTGGCCCCTGTTCTATTCACGATGTCAGTGCTGCCAAGGAATACGCAAAAAGACTCTCTGCACTGCGTGAAACATTGAAAGACGATCTATTCATTGTTATGCGCGTATATTTTGAAAAGCCTCGCACCAATATTGGCTGGAAAGGCTTAATCAATGACCCAGACCTTAGCGATAAATTCAATATCAAAAAAGGCTTAAAACTGGCTCGCAAACTGCTACTGGAACTTGCAGATTCTGGTATGCCTGCGGCGACAGAATACCTTGACTTAATTAGCCCACAATATATTTCAGATTTAGTCAGTTGGGCAGCAATTGGAGCAAGAACAACAGAAAGCCAAGGCCACCGTGAATTGGCATCGGGTGTTTCTTGCCCCGTGGGTTTTAAAAATGGTACATACGGGAATATGGATGTTGCCATCAATGCCGTCAATGCCGCCTCTCGCTCTCACCACTTTTTGTCAGTGGGTAAAAAAGGCCGTTCCGCAATCTTTACCACAACAGGCAACGAAGATAGCCAC
>JALVRY010000069.1 GCA_027024625.1 Thiotrichaceae bacterium | reverse complement strand
TTTCTTGACTAATAGCTTGAGTACATTTCCTTCATCTTTCGATAAAATTTTTCTTGCTGCTGAAAAGTCATATAAGCGTTTCTTTATCTCTAAGAAATCACAAAATTCCTTATTGTTGCGAAGCAGAAAGGCTAGAGAGATACCTTCTAGACGATGTTCATGATCAACTTTTTTCTCAACGATAATACCGATGATAAAATTATTGCTAAAAATAGGTGCTCCTGAAATACCTTTCCAGTTTTCAGCTGTTTTTAAGTTTGACCCTGTATTTAATTCAATTCGAGCTTTATGTGAGCCATCACTAACGAATTTTCCTATTTCACTGGTTGGTTCATCTTTAGCTCTTGCCCTTCCAATTCTTGGAAAGCCTATAGTATTCCACTCTTCCCCAATACTGGGGTAGGTTTCTGTTAGTGGATAAGCTGACGCACTTATATTGGGTGGTGTTTCACATTTAATGATGGCAAGGTCATAATCATCTAGTAATAAAGTATTATCATCATTAATGATTTTAGATTGCATTGGCTTATTGGTATTTGAATCTGTTGCTCCCACCCATTCAATAACAATCGGGTTACTATAGTCTCGTTTAGCAGATGTTAAAGCATGTTTAGCTACAACAATAAAACCATTCTTAATTACATAACCTGTCGATATGCTAAATTCTTCACTATTTGCTTTAGGCACTTGAATTTTGGCAAGCCTTGTTAACATTATTTAACCCTGTAATTAATCAGACAAACTAATTGTTTCTGTTCCTTCATCACCCTTATCAATTACTGGTTTGAGTTTTAGCTTAATGGTATGCATATCTTCTTTAGCTAATTCACCACTAACTTTTGCATTTGCTTCTGCCCCAAAACCAAGTATTTTAAATTCAACCTTTCCGCCACCTTCTAGCCCACCTTTTTTGGTAATTGCAGTTTTTAACTCCACTTCAATTTCATTGACATCAAAACGGATGGGCTGACCTGTGCCTTCGTGCATGGCTAGTTGAATATCGGAACGTAGTGCTTTGATTACTTCGACTAATTGACGCTTACCTTCATTATCATCACTCATCTATGAATCCTCTGAATAATTATTAAGTTTCTACCTGAACCCATAACTTCAATGCAGATAACAGTTAGATCACGGATTCAGGTTTTATACAGAAAGTAGCATAGCATGAGTATAATGACTGTTCATGTACCCTATTTATTCAGATACCGCTGTGTACAAGACCTTGTTACATTAGGTAAAAACCCTAAGCCGTTAAGCCACAGCTAATAACACCGAAGTATCGTATCCAATACACGCTCCACCGCCCCGTACCGACATGCAGCATTTTTTGATAACTAACAAAAATAGGGGCAAGTCTTGAAATGACACCATTGTTATACCGTTACCATAATCCTTCAAACTTTTCCCATAACCAAGGTAGGTGTGAACCTTGCTTGGTTGTTTTACTTCTAATGTATCGTCGAATCAAGCGAAGCTCATCACCTGCTATGGGATGAGAAAAACTGTTACTGCCTTTGAGTCGTTTTAGGTGGAGTATCGCTTGATCAAAATCGAGTTGTTCAAGTTTAAGGTTGCACAATTCTGATTCTCTTAGACCATAAAGGTAAAGCATCAAAATAATCAGTTCATTTCTTACAGGGTAACGAGTTTTTTTAGCTCATTTTCTGAGTTGTAGAATTTCCTTCTCTGTCACCCATTTTATATTTGAGTCTTCCATTGTTTGTTAACTTTACACATTACAGTAGTTGGCAAGTGATTTTTGCTTATGTGGTATGCTTTATGTTATCTGTTAGTAAAATCCTAACTCTCCACACTATAGCCATTTTGTGGAAAGTCCCAAAAGAGATTTTGGTCTAATTCCAAGACTCTGGGCGTTCTTGTCTTTGGTCAAAGACTCTGAGGATTTGTATCTCTTCATCGATAACCATATAGGGCAAAGTGTAAGTTGAACTAGGAATATTCCATTCCAGCACATCACCATCTGCATCATTAGGGCTAAGGTGTCCAATGTAAGGGTGAACCTGTAAAAGACGAGCAGCTTTAGTTACTTTCCGTACTTGTCTGTTTGCAACATCCTTGCCTGCAACTTTTGTATAATATTTTTTTTGATATTTGATAAATCATCCAGTGCCAGAGGAAGCCATTTTATTTTCATTGTGGCATCTGGTTAGAAAATATATCAGGTTTAGGCATGGGGAGTTCATTTTCTGTGCCTAGCAATTCAGCCCATTTCTCTTCAGAGGCTATT
>JALVRY010000068.1 GCA_027024625.1 Thiotrichaceae bacterium | reverse complement strand
GACGATTTACGATAAAAGTGAATAAAAATCACTCATATTCACTTTATCTTGTGTCTCTTTAACGACTTCAATCTTGTTATTTTTATTATTATTCAGACCGCCAAACTTTTTGCTTGGTCAGTCAACGTAGTTGCGATTATTTGTTTTAATCGCCCTAATTTTGTAGTTTTTTTCTTTTGCGTCACTATCTTTGCAGTGATCACGTTTTTAATTGTTCCACATTATGATAATGTTTGGCAACTACTATTTATAACTACAGGTTATTTATGGATAAATTATATCTATGACTAGCTGTGTTCAACATGAACGGAACAAAATTTTATGTCCAAAGATAAACCATGGGGCGGACGCTTTAGTGAAGCCACTGATGCTTTTGTGGAAGCATTTACTGCATCTATCGACTTCGATAAACGACTTTACAAACATGACATTCAAGGCTCTATTGCACATGCTACGATGCTAGCAAAAGTTGGCCTATTGACTGAGGACGAGGCTGCTACCATTCGTCGGGGATTAGCCGACATCCAGTCTGATATTGAAGCAGGAAATTTTGACTGGTCGGTTTCGTTAGAAGACATTCACATGAATGTAGAAGCTCGCCTAACCGATAATATCGGCATAACGGGCAAGAAACTTCACACCGGTCGTTCACGCAATGATCAAGTCGCAACAGATATTCGCCTTTGGTTACGGGAACAAATTGCTTATATCAGTGAAGAGATCCGTCGTTTGCAAATTGGCTTGGTAGAGCTTGCAGAACAAGAAGTTGATACGATTCTTCCGGGCTTTACCCACCTGCAAGTTGCCCAGCCCATTACCTTTGGCCATCACATGATGGCATGGTATGAAATGCTAGAGCGAGATTATGATCGCCTGCAAGATTGCCTAAAACGTGTCAATATCATGCCACTAGGAGCCGCAGCATTAGCGGGTACAACTTACCCAATTGATCGAGCTTACACGGCTGAATTATTAGGCTTTGATCGCCCATCAAACAACTCCTTAGATTCCGTCAGTGATCGCGACTTTGCTATCGAATTTATCTCTGTCGCTTCGCTAATTATGACGCATCTTTCTCGTTATTCTGAAGAACTGGTACTTTGGGCATCTGCACAATTTGGATTTATTAACCTGCCAGATCGTTTCTGCACAGGCTCATCCATCATGCCGCAAAAGAAAAACCCCGATGTACCTGAGTTAGTACGTGGAAAAACGGGACGTGTGAACGGTAATTTGATTTCATTATTAACCCTAATGAAAAGCCAACCACTTGCCTACAATAAGGATAATCAAGAAGACAAAGAGCCTTTATTTGATACTGTCGATACCCTACTCGGCAGTCTGAGAGCTTTTGCTGATATGATGCCTCACGTTGAAACCAATAAAGCCAATATGCGCAAAGCCGCTATGCAAGGTTTTTCTACTGCTACCGACTTGGCAGATTATTTAGTCGTTAAAGGACTTCCCTTCCGCGATGCTCATGAAGTGGTGGGAACAGCAGTAGGCTACGGTGTAAAAGAAGGTAAAGACCTAAGCGAAATGAGCCTAGAAGAGCTACAACAATTCTCCGACATTATCCAACAAGATGTATTTGATGTGCTTACCCTAGAAGGTTCTGTCGCAGCAAGAAATCACCTCGGTGGAACAGCTCCTGAGCAAGTACGCTTACGAATAATCGAAGCAAAACAAAAGTTAAACGCCTAGGTTACTGATGCAGTATAGAGAAATTGCAAAAACAGGCATGATGGTCAGCCCACTTGGCTTGGGAACAGTCAAGTTTGGGCGAAACCAAGGGGTAAAATATCCACAAGGCTTTGATTTACCCGATGATAAACAAATCAAAGAACTACTAGCTTTAAGCCTTGATTTGGGTATTAATCTTTTAGATACCGCACCTGCTTATGGCTTAAGTGAAGAACGTTTGGGTAAGCTAATGGGCAATCGTCACGATTGGATAATTGAAACCAAAGTTGGCGAAGATTTTAAAAATAAGCAATCCAGTTTTGACTTCACTGCTCAAGGTACACGTAAAAGCGTTGAGAATAGTTTACGGTTACTAAAAACCGACTATTTGGACATGATTTTGATTCACTCAGACGGTGATGACCAGCGTATTCTGCAAGATGAAGATGTTTTAGATACTTTGCTTGATATGCGAAAACAAGGTCTTGTACGAGCGGTTGGCATCTCTAGCAAAACAAGCAATGGTGGTTTACTCGCATTTGAAAAAGACTGTGATGTTGTCATGGCTTGCT
>JALVRY010000067.1 GCA_027024625.1 Thiotrichaceae bacterium | reverse complement strand
GTGATAAAGAATATTCCCATAAGAATATCTCGAAATGGTCGAATCTCAGCTTCAATTTGGTGCTTATACTCGGTTTCACTAAGCATCATTCCTGCCAGAAATGCACCTAATGCGAGTGATAAGCCAACAAACTCCGTTACCCAAGCAGCTGTCAATGCTATCAGCAGGACGGTGATGTTAAATAATTCCATTGAATTAGATTTTGCTACAAGATGGAAGATATGACGCAAGCTAAAGTGTCCAATGACCAGCATTAAGATAAAAATCCCTGCACCTTTAGCAAAATGTAGCCAGAAGTCGGGATTTTGCTGGGTTTGTGATTCACCCGCTAATAAAGGAATTACCACCAAAAAAGGCACGACGGCAATATCTTGAAATAATAAAATTCCCAATGCCATACGACCGTGGTTGGTGCGCATCTCATTTTGTTCATTGAGCTGTTTAATGACGATAGCGGTAGATGACATTGTTGCAGCGCCACCTGCAATAATTGCTCCTGCCCAAGACATCCCAAAATAGTGCAGGGAGGCAGCAATAGCAATAGTGGTGATAATCACCTGCAAACCACCCAAGCCCAGCACCGTGCTTTTCATATCAATTAATTGCTTAATGGAAAATTCTAAACCAATGGCAAATAAAAGGAAGACAACACCCACTTCTCCCATTAAATCAAGATACATATTGTGTTCAATGAGGTTTAAGGCATACTCCCCTGTGACAGCTCCAACGAGTAAATAACCTAAAATTGGTGGTAAACTAAAAACGCGAAAGATAGCAACAGCCCCTACGGATAGAATGAGTAGTTTAATTATGCTGTCGAGGATGCTGTGTTCCACTGCTGTTGCCCTTATGCCTTGCGTTTTAATCTGAATCCGTAGTTGTTTACGGATATAGCTTTTACCTGAATCCGTGACTTCAATGTGGATAATAGAGTGCAAGCTATTGGTTTCACAGTGGATTTTAAAAAATCTTAGCTTCACCCGTAGGTTAAGCGGGCATTTTTTAAACCGCTGTGGAATCAATAGTTTATGCTATCTGACGTAGTGAAGTCACTGATTCAGGTTTTAGTATAAAATTAACTATTTGCTATCAATAGCTTTAATTATGAGATTTTTCTATGTTAACACTTTATCAGTTTGATTCTTGTCCTTTTTGTTGGAAAGTCAAAGCTTTACTGAATTTTGCAAAACAAGATTATGCAACTGTTGAAGTCACTCCATTTGGAATGAAGGAGTTAGATTTTACAGATCATAAGAAAGTGCCAGTTTTACGTGATGGCGATAAAGTTGTCACAGAGTCAGCAACAATAGTAAAGTACGTAAATGATAACTATGCTCACTTACCAAGTAATACTGATGCTGAGAAGTGGGTAGAGTGGCTTGATGATAAATTAGTTCATTTTTTACCTCCCTTAATTCACCCAAATTTTGGAAAATCCTATAAGAACTTTGCGGTGATTATGCAAAACAGCAAAATGGGCTTCTTTATGAAACACTTTTCCCGTTTTATGGGGGCGATTATGATGCCCAAAGTCGCCAAAAAGATGAAAGCAAAACACAATATTGGTGATGCTAAGGTAGAATTTTTATCAGAAATTGATCATTGGGTGGGGAATGGCTTACAAGGCAAACCATATTTTGGTGGAGATACACCTGATTTTGTTGATTGTAGTGTATTTGGTGTACTGCGATCATCACATGAGCTAGAAGTTATCGACATGGCAAAACAACATAATGCAGGATTTGCCAAGTGGTATGACGCGTGTTATCCCGTTATGTCAAAATAGAGAAGAGTTATTCACACAGTGACAAAGAGAAAAGCACCACTCTGTGCCTTCTCCGTGTCCTCTGTATTAAAAACCTTACTGATTTATTTCTGCCTGCTTCTTTCCAGAACAAAACTGGCTCATATCTTTTTTTATTTTCTCAACCTGAGCCGCTTTAGCATCACCTTCTAATAGCACTTCTTTATCGTCAATTTTCCATTTTACATAATCATTCTCTTGTAAGGCCTTGATAATCTTATTTTGCTGTTCGCAGTAAGCTGAGTTTTCGCCGTTGACAACAGAAACATCTTCATCGTTGGTTTTTTCGGCTTCTGAATCTATTGTTTTCTCTGAAGTTTCTCCTTTGCTTGGAGCAGGGGCTGCTACCGTTTTGATCTTATCCTTATCAATGCCATCAGGAATAGACTGTGAGTAGTGGACTTGTCCTTGAGCATCTTTCCATTTATAAATGGATGCATCAATCTGAGGGCTAGAGGTAAGTAATAGTACAGAAATACCCATTATAAAAAGTGAGAGTAAGTTACTCATAAATGACTCCTATTTCATATCAATTATTTTTATTTATAGTTGTGAATATGTCATAAATTATAGAAAAAATCTTCTACTGATCGGTTAATGGTCGGTTAAATTACACCCAAAGTACACTTTATAAGAAATTATCAGTATTCTATCGTCCAATTTGCGATACTCTCCTCACATTTTATTAATCCTTCTGAAATAGACTATTCGATAATGACTATTAATTTACCAACAATCCTGACGATAACTCGGATTGTCTTTATTCCATTGATGATCTTTTTCTTCTACTTAGACTATGAATGGGCACCACTGGCTGCTTCTACTGTGTTTGGTTTTGCAGGGATAACGGACTGGGCGGATGGCTACTATGCCCGTAAACTAGGCTTAGAATCTCGTTTTGGCGCGTTTCTTGATCCTGTTGCTGATAAGCTTATCGTAGCGGCAGCATTATTACTGATTGTTGAACGTGAAGCAGAGTTTTGGATTACGCTAGCTGCGATGATTATCATCGGGCGTGAAATTATAATTTCTGCCTTGCGTGAATGGATGGCAGAAACAGGGCAACGTGGCAAAGTAGCGGTTGCATTTGTCGGCAAATTAAAGACAGCAGCACAAATCGCCGCATTAATTTTCTTGCTGTATAACAATACTCTATGGGGAATTTTCCCACTGCGAGAAGTGGGTTTGATTCTTTTAGCTGTAGCGACAGCTTTAACGGTCTACTCGATGGTGATTTACTTAAAAAGTGCTTTTGGTGATGAATAGCTGTTTAATCATCAATTTTTTCCTGCTTTTGCCGTCTTAACTTTCGTGCATTGAATCGACGCATGATATGAATTCGCCAGAGTAATTGGATGCCAAAATACCCAAGGGCAGATGATATGACAGCCACAATAAATAGACCTAATAGAAAAGGTTGCCAAGAGAGAGCTAGGCTAGTTGTTAACCACTCCCACGTTAGCTCAAATTTCATGGGTACCGGTTGATGACCTAATATCAATGCGCCAACTTTATAAGCAAAATAAAACATCGGTGGAATGGTAATAGGGTTTGTTATCCAAACCAAAGCAACAGAAATAGGCAAGTTAGCACAGAGGAGAATTGCGAGCAGGGCGGCAAACAACATTTGAGGTGGAAAGGGAATCCACATCATAAATAGGCCAACAGCAAAAGCCATCGAAACGGATCGTCGATTCAAATGCCAGAGCATAGGGGAGTGTAAATGCTTACCTAAAAATCCTAAGCACTTTTGCTCTTTTATTGTATCAGCACTGGGCGAGAATTTTTTGAAGAACTGTCTTGGCATCGTTGTTGCGTATATCCTTATATTTTCGCGTTCCATAAATACTTCCTATCGGAAGCACCCGTATTATCCACCTTTATTGACGTATGTATACACTATCTCTAGGATTTTTAATTGGAACATTAAGTCTCTTATTGTTTCAAGAGCTACCACCACTTACATTACTATATCTATTGATTTTTATCATACCAGCGATGTTTTTTGCTTGGAACCGTCCTGCCATTCGAGCCATGTGTGCAGCGCTGCTGGGTTTTTTATATGCTTTGTACGTAGCACATGGAATCATAGATCATAGAATCCCCACCGAATTTGAAGGAAAAACGCTGCAAATAACAGGACAAGTGATTAATATTCCTGAAAAACAAGGGCATGATATTCGCTTCTACTTTGATATAGAAAAAACCAGTTTGAAAGATCAAGCCATTCCCTTTAAAGGAAAGATCAAAATAGGTTGGTATCGCCATGCACCTGAACAATTAAAAAGTGGTGAAGTTTGGCAATTAGATGTGCGATTAAAACGCCCCTCTGGCTTTATGAATACTGGCGGTTTTGACTACGAAAAATGGCTGTTTAGAGAAAGCGTGCTAGCCACAGGATATGTAAGAAAATCCGATAATAATCAACGCTTAGCACAAGCATCTTCATGGCGTTTAGACGCTATTCGAGAATCGGTGCAACAGCAGATTAACAAGCATGTCGATAATAAAACAGTCGCCGCCATTCTCAATGCCTTATCGGTTGCTGTTCGTAGTGATATATCCAACGAACAATGGGAAGTATTTAGGAATACAGGAACTAGCCATCTCATCGCCATTTCGGGATTACACGTAGGCATGGTTGCAGGCTTTGCCGTATTGCCGATTAGCTTGCTGTGGATGCTATTCCCTTCGCTATACCTAAAAATGCCTGTCAGAACCGCTGTATTAATAATGGGGGCGGTATTTGCAACAATCTATGCACTACTGGCAGGCTTTACGATACCCACCCAGCGAGCCTTGGTCATGGTGCTATTTGCAGTATTTTCATTGCTCCTAAAAAGGAAAATCCCACTGAGTTATGTGCTTGCTACAGCGTTATTTGCTGTGCTTCTGCTTGACCCTTTAGCTGGATTGTCGCAAGGATTTTGGCTATCGTTCTTCTCTGTCTCACTTATTTTCTACCTACTTTCACAAAGCTATAAAGCTTTACCCTATAAGCTGCTACGAGTACAACTCCTACTCTCCTTTGGAATGATTCCCATCACCGCCGCCTTTTTTGGTACAGCCTCTTTGGTTTCCCCCATTGCTAACTTTTTGGCAATTCCTTGGGTGACATTATTGATAGTCCCCGCCGTGCTAATCGCCTTGCCTTTATTATATCTTGCACCTGCATTAAGTGATTACCCACTAGCCCTAGCAACGTGGGCAGTTGAAGTATTGCTGAACTATTTACACCACCTAAGCACTTTGTCATTTAGCATAATGCAATTTGCCGAATTGCCAAGCTATATCGTTATTGGGGCTGTATTAGGCGTGTTGATACTTGCCTTGCCCCAAGGTTTAGCAGGGCGATGGTTGGGTTTTGTTTTTATCTTCCCCTTATTTTTCTATGCCCCTGAGCAACCCAGTGAAAACGAATTTAAACTCACTGTATTAGATGTGGGGCAGGGCTTAGCAACGGTAGTGCAAACTGAATATCATGTTTTAGTATTTGATACGGGAGAACGATATTCCAAAAGTTTTGATGTGGGTAATATTGTTGTTCTGCCGTATTTGCAATCACAAAATATCAACAGTATCGATAAATTAATTATTTCACATTTAGATAAGGATCACAGCGGTGGTGCAGCAGTAATCATCAAAAAGTTACCTGTAATTCAATTGCTTAGTAGTGAAGCAACCACGATTCAGCATAGGCAGACTATGCTTTGCCAAGCAGGGCAAAAATGGACATGGGACGGAGTGGAATTTCAATTTCTTAGCCCCTCCGAATTACAAGGAGAATTTAGCCAAAATAACCGATCCTGTGTGCTTAAAATACGCAACCAACAACACAGCTTGTTACTACTAGCCGATATAGAAAAACCCGCAGAACAATGGTTAATCCACAATCAAAAACAAAACTTAGCTGCCGACGTATTGTTAGTCCCACATCACGGTAGCAAAACCTCATCTAGCCCCGCATTTTTACAAGCGGTAAAACCAAAATTGGCGATAGTCTCAGTGGGCTACCGAAACCGCTTCCATTTTCCCAGTCAAAAGGTAATAAAGCGTTATCAACAACACCAAATTCCAGTATTAAGTACAATTGATCAAGGCGAGGTGCAAGTAAAGTTTCCTGCAACAGATAGCGACGTGATAGTGCAAGCAAAACGAATAAAAGATCAACGTTATTGGCATCGTTAAGCAGAAAATTATCCAAAAAAAATATTTAGGCTTAAATAACGCTACACTATTTCCCTAAATGCTAAAAATCCTGATATTAGCTATAATGGGTAACTTTTAATGTAATACCTGAATCTGCGACTTCACTACAGCACAGTGAATAAGCTATTGATACAGGTAAGAATAACTATTGTTTAGGAAATGCAAATGATTCAGGATAAGACTGAGCGAGAAATAAAAAGTATGCCTAAACGGTGGTTCCATATATTTATAACGGTACTAATATCCACCTATATAACATCGTGTTCCTATTCAAAAGCAAATATTTCATCAGAAACAAGACATCCCATTTATCTAAAGTCACATACGCTTAAAGGCTTTACTGCTACTACAAAATATTCTCTATATCACAATATTAAATTCAGCCCTAATGGTAAATTATTAGCAGTTTATCAAGCATCAGACTTTCACCATGCCACGATTAAAATATGGAATACAAAAACTGGCAAGCTCATTTATAAAACTAAAGTGGGTGGGGGAAAAGGTTATGATGACCGCACGGCTCAAACGCGTATAAATTTTCTGCCTGAAGGAAAAACGCTGATATTAGATGGTCAGATTGGCCCTATGGTAAGATGGGACTTCACTCAAAATAAAGAAACGAAGAATATTTGTGCTGGTGAATATACAGAATTTGTAAGTATTAGTGATGATCGTAAATACATACATATGCACACGGTACCTGGTAGTAATTATCTTTGTGGTGCTAACGACAATACGGTTTATTATGCAGGAAGATTTCTTGATGCCTATGTTGCTTTGACAAAAAATAATAAATTACGAGCTAGCTATCCTGCAAAATTTCAACCCTATAGAAAGGGTGATCCCTATGGTACAGAAATTCCCCGCCAATCTATGGGGTATAATCATTATTTACCTTTAGAAAAAAGCATGGAATATATTGAGATACGGGAAAATGTCTCACCTAAGGATTTAAAAGGTATAGACCATAATGCAAAAAGTTATCAACATAAAATGCATAATGACCTTAAACAAATATTGAGTTTATGGAATAGTTCTACTAAAAAAATAATGAAGCTAAAGGCTGGTGGAAATTTTTCTTATCATGCTGCTGAAAATAGTAATTCGCTGGAAAATTCTCAATATTCAATAGAATTTAGTCCTGACGGTAAAACAATAGCCATTTTGAGTGACAATAAAGAATTAACATTATGGACGCTAGGTTATAAGCATTCTTTCGATTACTAAGGTAACTGATATTCTTTATGTAACTGAAATTGCTGCTGTATTATTTGAATTTGGTCAAAATATTTATGATTAAGCACAACTTTTATCCACTATCATTCCCGTAAATCACATATGGATGCATGTAAAAGATTTAACACAGAGTTCACAGAGGAACAGTACAGAGAACACGGAGCTTGCTTAGGAAGTGAGGCTTCTAGCCTCGCCCGAGTAAAAAAATTAACTCTCACTGATTATCCTTGCGAAGCTAAAATATCGCCTCCAAGAAAAAACTCCGTGCCCTCTGTGTTAAATCTTTTAAAACTTGGGAGTGTCCTATGATTCTAGTCAATGGCAAACAGTCCAGCACACTCCCCGTGACAGATCGCGGCTTACAATACGGTGATGGCGTTTGGGAGACTATCTTAATTCAGCACGGTAAATTAATGCTGCTTGCCGCTCATTTAGATCGCTTATTATTGGGTTTAAGTTGCTTAGGTATTCGCATTAATTATGACCAGCTTTGTGATGAAATCGAGCAAATACGGCAGCGTTCGGATAACCATATCCTAAAAATTATTATCACCCGTGGTTCGGGGGGCAGGGGCTATAATCCTGCGGGGTTGGATCAGTCTACGCGGATTTTATCGCTACATCCTGTGCCTGAGTTTTCTGAAAATTATCACGATGTGGGGATTAATCTCACACTTTGCCAGACGCGTTTGGCTCATAATCCTCAATTAGCAGGCTTTAAACATCTCAATCGCTTAGAGCAGGTGATGGCACGTTCGGAGTTTGCAGAGCCATTTCAAGAGGGTTTATTGCTGGATTATGCGGATCATGTCATCGAAGGGACGATGAGTAATATCTTCTTGATTAAGGACAATCAAATCACCACGCCAAGCTTGGATAATTGCGGTATTCGTGGCGTTATGCAGGCCTATGTCATGCAAATTTTGGAAAATGAAGCTGATTGTGTTGCATTTTCTGAAAATATTACCGTGGCAGATGTGCAAAATGCAGATGCGGTTTTTGTCACAAATTCGGTGATCGGTGTATGGCCTGTCAAGTCGTTTAGCGTAGAGTCGCATAAAACGTGTTATTCTTCGCATTCAATCATTAAAAAATTACAATTAAGCGTATGAAATTCATTATAAAATTGCTGTTGTTATTGATTATAACAGCGATGGCTTTAGCCGCTTTTTTTGCTTATACGGAATACAATAAATTCCTTGAAGAAAAGGTGGTGTTAACTGAAAAAACAGCGGTATTTGAAATTAAAAAGGGCAGCAATATTACCCAAATTTCAAACGCTTTGGAAGATAAAGGCATTATCTCAAATGCTATTTATTTCAAACTATTAGCACGACTTCAAGAGAAAGCAAGTAAAGTTAAAGCAGGTGAATATCAACTACTACCTAAAATGAACCCTGTTGACGTGCTGGACTTATTTGTCAGCGGAAAAACCTTGCAGCACCAGTTAAGTATTATCGAGGGTAAGACATTTAAGGAT
Source organism: Thiotrichaceae bacterium (assembly GCA_027024625.1). GTDB lineage: Bacteria > Pseudomonadota > Gammaproteobacteria > Thiotrichales > Thiotrichaceae > S015-18. Next base: position 11,016 of record JALVRY010000067.1, on the reverse strand, counting down.
TTAGTGTCGATTATCCGCAATCATCCCACTTTAATTCAGACCTTGAGTGATGCTGATTACGACAATATCATGCAAAAAATCGGCAGTAAGGAAAAGAATCCAGAGGGTTGGTTTTACCCTGATACCTATAATTTCCCAAGCAAGACGACAGATTTGGATTTTCTAAAACGTGCTCATAAAAAAATGCAGGATTACTTGGCAGAGGCATGGAAAAAACGTGAGCCGAATGAATTTATTAAAACGCCTTACGAGGCTTTAATATTGGCATCGATTGTGGAAAAAGAAACAGGTATTCCTAAAGAGCGTCCTTTAATCGCAGGAGTATTTTTAAACCGCTTAAAAATCGACATGATGCTGCAAACTGACCCGACTGTGATTTATGGCATGGGTGATTCCTATAAGGGGGTTATCTATAAATCCAGCTTGCAGAGAGATACACCCTACAATACATACACTCGCAAAGGACTAACGCCCACACCCATTGCAACACCCAGCCTGCAAGCGATAGATGCGGTAATGCACCCTGAGAAAACAGATAAATTATTCTTCGTGGCAGATGGGAGTGGCGGGCATTATTTCTCCAAAACCAATGCAGAACATGATAAAGCCGTTGCTCGTTATCGTAAGATGATGCGAGAGAAGAAATAAAAAATTTAACACAGAGGGCACGGAGGAGAGCACAGAGATCACAGAGTTTTACTTGGAAGTGATACTTCAAGCTTGTTCACAAATTTATTTGGGAACACAATGTTGGGGAATTTATTCCCCGTTCAGAGCGATTATTCGAGGAATAAATTCCTCTATATGCATTACCAAATAAATTTGGAAACGAGCGATAATCCCTAACCTATTTTTACTCTGTGTCCTCTGTGCTTCTCCTCCATGCCCTCTGTGTTAAAAAGCTTGGTTATAAAGCTCGTATACAAAAGGAATCAAAAGTGACTCGCGGAAAGTTTATTACAGTTGAAGGCGTAGAAGGTGGTGGTAAATCTACTAATATCGCTTATATTGCAGAGCAGTTAGAAAAATCAGACATTGATTTTATTTTAACGCGAGAGCCGGGCGGTACAGAGGTTGCAGAAGCGATTCGTAATGTGCTGCTGGATACTGAGCTGCCTTCCATGCACTCCGACACAGAATTATTGCTGATGTTTGCCGCTCGTGCTGAGCATATCCAAAAGAAAATCTTACCTGCTTTGGCTGAAGGTACGTGGGTGATTTGTGATCGTTTTACAGATTCCAGCTATGCTTATCAAAGTGGTGGACGTGGCATTCCAACGGAAAGAATCGCAGCATTAGAGACATGGGTGCAAGGTGATTTACGCCCCGATGTAACATTGCTATTTGATTTAGATGCCGATGTGGGCTTGGCTCGTACACGGGTTCGGGGTGCAGCGGATCGCTTTGAGAAAGAGGCGGTTGATTTTTTTAATGCGGTGCGGGCTAAATATTTAAGCATGGCAAAGGCATTCCCTGAGCGTTATCGTATTATCAACGCTCAGCAAGATTTGGATGCAGTGCAAAAACAACTACAAATGGTTTTGGATGACTTATTAGTATGATTTACCCATGGCAACAAGAGCAATGGCAGCATTTTTTGGTCGCACAAAAAGGGCGGCATTTGGCGCATGCTTTATTGTTGTCGGGGTTGGAATACTGCGGAAAACAAGATTTTGCTAAGGCGATTGCTCATAGTTTGCTGTGTGAGAACCCAAATGAACAGGGACATGCTTGTGGACAGTGCAAAAGTTGTCATGTGTTTAAGGGAGGATCGCATCCGGACTATCAAATCATTGCTTTGCAAGAAGGAAAAAAAGATATAAGCATTGCTCAAATTAGAGAATTAAGCCACTTTCTGGAACTTAGCTGTAGCTATGGTCAGAGTAAAGTTGCGATTATTAATCATGCTGATCGGATGAACGAGAACGCATCAAATAGCTTGCTGAAGACTTTGGAAGAGCCACCACAAAACACCGTTATTATTCTTGTCACATCAGAGCCTTCGGCATTATTGGCGACAATCAAAAGCCGAACTCAGCAGATTGTATTTTCTACACCTAATAAAGCAGTGGCGATTACTTGGCTACAAACGCAAGGGCTTAGGCATACGCCAGAGGCGTTGCTATCTATAGCATCGGGGCGACCTTTGTTGGCAAAAGCCCTAGATGATAATACTTTACTAGAAAAACGTAAGAAATTAGCAGAAGACTTAGTATTGCTTTTGCGTGAACAGCAAAACCTAGTAGAACTGGCAAAAAACTGGGAAAAGGAGGACTTTTCTGAGTTGCTCAATTGGCAATTGTCATGGGTGCAAGATTTAGCTGTTGCGCGACAATTTGCAACAGCAGAAAAAAAAGCAATAAAATTCAAAGCGATAGATATTAATAAACAACTCAATCAACTGAATTTATTGGTGGATGCCGCTCATCTGTGGGATTTGCATGATGGTCTGCTTAGTCTGATTAAACTCGCCAAACACCCTCTTAACAAAATCTTATTCGTGGAAAAAATGTTACTTATATGGCTAGAAACAAAAACTAAATATAACTAGCTAAAATTCAATAGTTATTAGAACGCTTATCTGAAAAAGCTGAATCGCGATTCAGACAAGTTTAAATTAATAACACTAAAGAGATACTTTATTACCCCAAATTAATAGGGTTTCTCTCATATGAGTATATAACAATGAATACAAAAAATAAGCCCATACCATTAGTTATCAATGACAATAAGGAGCTTCATGCCCACTATATGCCCTTTATTCAATCTGGTGCAATTTTTGTGCCGACTACGGCTGAATATGAGTTAGGGGATACTGCAATCGCCCACGTTATGCTAAAGCAAGTGGGAAAAAAGATTCCGATTCATGGAAAGGTTGCGTGGATTACACCTACAGGTCAGGCAGGAGTCAAAGCGGGGATAGGTATTCAATTTTCGGGTGCAAATGCGGGGAAAATCAAACAGTTTATTGAAAAAATGTTGGGAACATTGCTCAATGTCGCTCCTACTAATACGGTGTATTAGCGTATACTCAGCATTTTCAAATACTACTACCTGAACCTTATGCTGACAGATTCACATTGCCATCTTGATAAAATTGACCTGAGTTCATTTGATAACCGCTTATCCGTTCTGCTAGATGAAGCTAAGCAAGCTGATGTGAGTCAGTATCTTTGTGTTTGTATTGATTTAGAGCATTTTGATGATGTGCAGAAAATCGCTTTACAGCATGATAATATCTATTGCTCCGTGGGCGTACACCCAACCTCTCAGGGTGTAAAAGAGCCAGATGCTAATGAGCTGATCAAGCTATCAAGTACTGACAAAGTAATTGCGATTGGTGAGACAGGCTTAGATTATTTTCGAATTGAAGATGATGATATGACGTGGCAGCAAGATCGTTTTCGCCATCATATTGAAGCTTCAAAAGCAACAAATAAGCCGTTGATTATTCATACCCGCAACGCCAAGGAAGATACTATTAAAATATTGGCAGAAGAAGGGGCGGATGAGGTCGGCGGTGTCATGCATTGCTTCGCTGAAGACTGGGAAACAGCAAAAAAGGCATTGGACTTAAATTTTTATATTTCATTCTCTGGCATTGTCACCTTTAACAGTGCCAAAGAATTAAGAGAAGTGGCTAAAAAAGTTCCTATTGACCGAATGCTAATCGAAACAGACTCCCCCTGGTTAGCTCCTGTACCGAAACGAGGCAAGTTAAATCATCCTGCTAATGTGCGTTACGTCGCAGAAAAAATAGCAGAATTACGAGCAGTTTCTTATGAAGAAATTGCTGAGGTAACAACGGCTAATTTTAATCGTCTATTCCGTTTGTAATTCTCCATCGGCAGATTTCGCTTGTGCGTGGCTGGTTCCTATAGGAAGCTGATTAAGCCCAAAATATTGGAAGCGACACTTTAGTGTCGCCAGTAAGGTATTGAAATACTGTTGTTTAAAACCTCACTTCCTGCTTAATCAGTCTCCTGTAATAATCCGTTGTACGGTTGACAAGGAGCGAGCCTCTTGGGTATTTGAGTCAAATGGTCGGGATGATTTGCATATCGCCTTAACTTAGTATTACTATCCTAAGCAGGAGAGCACAATTAATTTAACAATTTACTGTGCCGTAGTGAAGTCACTGATTCATGAGTATGATAAAAATAAATTGGAGTGCTACAAAATGTCTAAAAATGTACTTGTCACTGGTGGAGCTGGTTATATCGGCTCGCATACTTGTGTCGAATTAATAGAAGCAGGGTTTAATCCTATTGTTATTGATAATTTCAGTAATAGTTCTTCTGTCTCACTAGAACGTGTAGAGGAGCTAACCGGAAAGAAGGTTTGCTTCTACGAGGGGGACGTGCGGGATCGTCAATTTTTAGATACGGTTATGCAGGCAGAGGAGATTGATTCTGTTATTCACTTTGCAGGTTTAAAAGCGGTGGGTGAGTCGGTTGAAAAGCCCTTAGAGTATTACGATAACAATATCTCAGGTAGCATCATTTTGTTTAATGCCATGCGAGATAACGGTATTAAAAAAGTGGTTTTTAGTTCTTCAGCGACGGTTTATGGCGACCCGCATACTTTGCCAATTAAAGAAGATTTCCCCCTTAGTGCAACTAATCCCTACGGGCGTTCTAAGCTGTTTATTGAGGATATATTGCGTGATATTTATTATGCCGATAACCATTGGCAAGTCACACTACTTCGCTACTTTAACCCCGTCGGGGCACATAAATCAGGGCGTATTGGCGAAGACCCTAATGATATTCCTAATAATCTAATCCCCTTTATTGCCCGTGTCGCGGTGGGGCAATATGAGTATTTATCTGTATTTGGCGGAGATTATGATACGCCTGATGGCACAGGTGTACGTGATTATATCCATGTGGTTGATTTAGCAAAAGGTCACGTCAAAGCACTGCAAGCCTTTGAAAAAGATGACTTGGATAATTTACTAACAGTCAATCTAGGCACAGGGCAGGGCTACTCTGTGTTAGATATGGTAAAAGCCTTTGAGCAAAGTTCTGGTAATGAGATAGCGTATAAAATAGTTGAACGTCGTGCAGGTGATATTGCGACCTGCTACGCTGACCCCAGTTATGCAAAAGAAGTGCTTGGCTGGCAGGCAGAAAGAGGCTTACGAGAAATGTGTGATGATACATGGCGTTGGCAATCTCAAAACCCTCAAGGTTATGCTGCTTGATAAACTCACAAGTGATTTTCTCGAATGGAAGTGGGACTTTAGAATACTTGCACAGTCTCTTTAGTCCCCACGAATAGAGCGAAGCTAGAGACATCGTATCCAGCCCTAAGTAACAAATGTAATAATTCCCATTTGGCAAAATCCATACTATCCTAACTCGGTATGGACAACTTCCCGCTTACCCCTTTTTTAGAACAACTTGCCACCGCAGGCTTGCAGATTACAGTGCAGGACTACTGGCGAATTAACCGTGTGTTGAGTTCGCGGGGTGTTTGGAGTCGTTCACGTTTACAAACCGTATTATCCAGTCTGTTAACAAATAATAGTGAGCAGCAAGAGCTGTTTAATGAGCAGTTTAATCATTACTTTAAAATCCAAGATAGCATCGCCACTGAAATTGATGTTAAGCAATGGAATCAAGAACTCAGCTTATTATTAGAAAAATTAGACTCTCCAACACAAGCAAAATACCCCCAGCCTTTTATAAAGCAAACAAAAACAAATACCCGTAGCCCGTCATGGAGCTTGCCTAATGCGGGGAGAAAGCCACTACTTATTGCTTTAGCACTCACCATATTGATTACACTAGCCTTCACTGTTTGCCAACTAAGCACATTTTGTACACAAAAAAACGATGTCGTAGAGCCTCCAGTAACACCCGAAGTAGTACCAGAACCTAAAACAGCACAACCCGAAGTACAACAAACGCCAAAAAAAGAAACCGTCACAATAAAAACCACATCCATAGCCCAGCAAGCCCCCACATTGCTAAGCCGTTATCAACGCTATTGGCATTGGCTATTTATCCCAAGCAGCTTACTAAGCTTATTGCTGTTCGCATTGTGGTGGCACAAGCGTCGCCCACCTAAAATACAAACGCATTTGGTTGATCCAACCCTGCCAGAGAAACACTTTGATGAAAGCAAAATAGGCAGTGAATTACCGCCCATACTCAGTGAGCATGAAAGAGATCAGCTTGCCGATTTGATTAGCTATACGCAAAGCGAGAGAGACAGCAAGCGGCTCGATATTAATGCCAGTATCAAAGCCAGTAGCAAAGCGGGTGGAATTAGCCAAATACGTTTCCATAAGCACAAACAGCTACAAGGTGTTCTCATTCTGGACGATGCCAACGCGGTACAGCGGCATTGGAATACAATTGCCAGAGAGTGGGCAGAATCCCTTAAAGCCCGTGGTGTTCCCTGCACTTACGGCACATATCACGATACGCCAGAACAGTTTATTACTGACGATGGTGACGTGCAGCACCTAGAAGATTGGGATGATAAAAAACATCACCTCGTTTTTTGCATCTTTGCCGACACACATCAAGCAACATCATTAAAGAATTTTGATTGGCAATATTGGGATAACACTAGCCTACTAAGCTATCAAGAAAACCGCTATTGGGATGAGCGGGAAGCACAACTGCAAGCGATGGGGGTAACACTATTTTCTGCATTAACGCAAGGCTTGTTTGATGTACTGCAACAACAAACAGGCTCTAATGCTAAGCCTCCTAAAAATATACACCGCTTAAATACCTATATCAGTCGTTTCACGCAGGAGCTAAATGAAAGTGATTTTAGTTACCTGCAACGTAATTTAGGGGCAAACCTAGCATGGGCAGAAGCCTGTTGTCTTTATACGGGAGCATTTAGTTTTGCCGCCGCAGAGAGCATCCGTAAAAAGCACTTTCCAGAGATTGATTTTTTACAAATTCAGCGATTTATTCAACTTAATGGTACATGGACAGATGGCAAACGCATTGAATTTTCACCGCGTTTACTGATTGCACTCAGACAACGCTTTGCACAACGAGATAAGCACTGGCAACAGCAAATTATCAACACATGGCAACAGCTACTGGATGATGCCGAGCCACAGGATAAAAAAAGTCTAGGCTGGCAAATATGGGCATGGAAGAAATATCGCCTATTAATGCAATGGGATAGCGACACCGCCGCTCAAAAACTACATGAATTAATACAAAGCTATCCGCGTTTAAAAGCCAGTATTCAAGCAGAGCTGAACATGGCAAGTCTTGCAGAAGCAGACAATAAAATACCGCTACCCACACCCAATACAGCCACAGGAAAAAAACACCTATACGCATTAGCTAAAATGCTGGGGAATAATATGGGTATAAGTCAGCAAGCGGCTTATCCCCAAAGCCGCCTACAAATGCTAATGGGCTTGCTATTAACAAGCGTGGCAATAGCCAGTGCAATTGCAGGGAATTGGCAAATGGCTGCCCCAGAAGAGGATAATAAAATTGTTTTTGAAATGGTCACTATCCCCAAAGGTGAATTTAAAATGGGTTGTGTTAGTGGAATTGATTGTAATTCAAGTGAAAAACCCATCCATGACGTAAGCATCCCAGCATTTATGATCAGTGCAACAGAAGTAACCAACCAGCAATATGTGGGCTTCTTAAATGGGGTTGATCAGGTTGATAAGAAATGGCTAGATACAAAATCATACGATGATACTAGCCACATAATAAAGAATGCTGGACAGTATAAAGTAGAAGAGAACTATACAGACCACCCCGTTATTAATGTCTCGTGGTATGGGGCAAAAGCCTATTTAGCATGGCTAAGTGAAAAAACAGGGCATGACTATCGCTTGCCGAGTGAAGCAGAGTGGGAATATGCAGCCAGAGCCAGTGACCCAAAGTCTGAGCCAACCGCTTATTGGTGGGGCAATGATGTTAGCCATGATAGGGCAAACTATGCTGATGTGGGGATTGGTGGAGCAACGGGAGAAAAAGATAAATGGTTAAAAACCGCCCCTGTGGCTCAATTTAAAGCCAACCCTTGGGGCTTATATGATACCGCCGGTAATGTGTGGGAGTGGGTAGAAGACTGCTGGCATAATGACTATAAACAAGCTCCCAATGATGGTAGTGCTTGGCAAGAAAGTTGTTCAATCATCGATCTTCGCGTGTTGCGTGGTGGTGCTTGGAACTACTTACCGAGTGCCCTGCGTTCTGCTAACCGTTTCAGCGGCGTTGCAGGTCTACGTGTCTACAATGTGGGATTCCGAGCCGCCAGAACCTTAAAAGCCCCCATTTTGATTAAAAATCAACCAAAAATGTTATCTATACAAGGCGGTGAATTTCAAATGGGCTGCGTAAGTGGTAAAGACTGTAACAGTGATGAAAAACCAGTGCATAAAGTTACAATAAAACCCTTTATGCTAAGCCAAACTGAAATCACCAATGAGCAATATATAGAGTTTTTAAATAGCGTAAAAAAACGCGGCACAGAAGAAAAACCTTGGTTTAAAACCAAAGCAGAAGATGGTAGAAGTCGCATTATTGAAAATAAGGGTAAATACAGCATAGAAAAAGGCTACGCTAAACATCCTGTTAACAATGTCAGTTGGTACGGAGCAAAAGCCTACCTAGCATGGTTAAGTAAAGTTACTGGGCATCAATATCGCCTACCCAGTGAAGCAGAGTGGGAGTATGCCGCCAGAGCAGGTACAGCAACACCGTATGCAACAGGTGAATGTATTAATACAGATCAGGCAAACTATGATGGAAGTTATGGTTGGGAAAACTGCCCTAAAACAGATGTATATAGAGCAGATACAATGCCAGTTGCTAGCTTTGATCCTAATGCATGGGGTTTATATGATATGCACGGTAATTTGTGGGAATGGAATGAAGATTGCTGGCATAACGATTATCAAGAAGCCCCCAATGATGGTAGTGTTTGGCAGGATGGTTGTTCAAATAATTCTCGCGTGTTGCGTGGTGGTTCTTGGATCAACTATCCGAACTCCCTGCGTTCTGCTGGCCGTCTCAACAGCGGTGCAGGTGGACGTAGCAGCGATGTGGGATTCCGAGCCGCCAGGACTCAATAAATGGCACAATAGCGGATATTCCGAGCCGCCTTACTCTTTTTTCTTTTTACTCTTTCCCTTTGTCTTTCCCCTAGTGACGAGGCTCCAGCCTCGTCACTCACATAGATGGCTCCAGCCATCCGAAACAAGAGACACCACAGCAATCAACCACATGGCAAGAGCCATACACAAGAATTACGCGGCTGGAGAGACTGTGTAAGTATTCATGGAACATGAAAAGAATGGTTTATGATATTCTTTATCTGGTTACGTGGCTCTAGCCACTCGAACGGCTAGAGCCGTTAGCTTGCATTACGAGGCTGGAGCCTCGTAACGAGTAAATAGGACTCATCGAAATTGAATAGACCCCCAACAAATATATGAACTCTCTTTATTTACAAATCTCCCCAGCCAAAACTGCCCCTTATCAATGGCTGTTGTATAAAGACTCCAGTAATCACCCCTTGGCGGATGGTATTGCAGACATTGAGCCAGATACGGTTATTACCTATGCAAATAAATCATTTACGCTTTCGGAGCTTTTTGAGAACCTTGTTGATTATCAAAATAAAACAAAATGGTTGAGTGAATATTTTGATGATTCTAAGCAATTGCATCTCGGTCATTTTTTATATGAGCAAACCTTGGGGCAGTGTGAGGCTCGTTTGCCAGATTTGGGTTCAAAGGTTGAGCTAATCGTTATTACAACTGATCCGTTTATTCAGCAGTTGCCGTGGACAATATTGTCGCGTGATAAGCGTAGTTTTTTGATTATGGATGATTGGACGATCAATCTTGCCACAAAACGAGTCAATCTGCCGATTACCTTTGCAGAAGTACCGTCTCTGTTGGTGATTTGTCCTGAGCCTGAATCACGCCATTTTCCTAGTACACAAGGGCGTTTACATGCAGAAGATTTGCAGCGTTCATTAGCCACATATTCCCGAGCTTTAGATAGCCCTAAGTATTTTTCTTTGGCAGAAACATGGGATGAGTGCGTACAGCGATTGCAAAGCCAACACTGGGATATGGTGTATTTCTATGGGCATAGCAAAGGGGGCGAACACGGCTCGCAATTGGTCTTTGCCAATAAAGACGGGCAAGCAGAGTTGTATTCGGTGATGGCGTTGGCAAAATTATTGAAAAAATCTCCGCCTGATGTGCTTTATATTAATGCTTGCCAAAGTGGTAGTTTGAGTGCGGCAGGGGCGGCAAACCAACTCGGTGAGTGTGTGCCTGCCTTGGTGGTGAACCGTACCGATGCCTTAATCAGTGATGCAAAAAAACAAGCTTCTGTGTTTTTTCATGCCTTGCAACAATATTATCCACCACATGAGGCATTGGCAGAGGCGTATCGTACTTCTAGTGCTAAAATGACCAGCACTAGCTGGATGACACCGCTATTGTTTCAGCACTATGTTAAGTGGACGTTTGTGGATAGTAATACTCAACAATTATCCGAGCATGATCCTAATTGGCGGTTACGCTTAGATCGTTTTGATCAAACTGCTCAATTGCGGGCAAGAGTCAGTGATATGATGAAATTTAAACATCCATTGGCGATGTTTTGTTTCTGGTTTGGGGGGCAAGGGCAAGGTGTGGAGCTTTACCATGATCGTATCCCCGTCGAAATTGAAGACGGTGGTATTTCAGTGGTTAGCCGCAGCTTTCGTTGGCCGGAATGCTTTGATGATTTTGATTGTAACTTTGAACAAATGATATTGGATGGCTTGTCAACTGATAAAATTCGACGGCTGGATATGATCCATAAAGTATTGGATCAACATCAATCATCAAATAAAAAAGTATTATTGCATTGCCGTTTTAAAACTTTACGTTTGCCACCACATGGGCATGTGTATCTTGAACACATTGAGGAGTTTTTATTCTGGTGGAATGACAGAATGATGCCAATTTTGCGTGAACATAAAATGAGTGTCATTCTGGCAGTTGGCTAT
>JALVRY010000066.1 GCA_027024625.1 Thiotrichaceae bacterium | reverse complement strand
CTTCATGCCTTTCTGATACTTGCCCGAACAGATACGAACAAAGGCAATCCGATCCCGGTGTTGCTTGTCCATGTTGGCCTGAATCTTGAACACGAAACCTGTGAAATCGGGTTCATCGGGTTTGACCATCCGCGTCCGGGTAGGTCGGGGTTGCGGTGGAGGCGACCATTCGACGAAGGAATCCAACAGCTCGGCCATGCCGAAGTTGTTGATGGCCGAGCCGAAAAAAACCGGCGTGAGTTCGCCCTTCAGATAGGCTTCGTGATCGAAATTATGGGAAGCACCGCGCACGAGTTCGATTTCGTCACGGAATTCATCAGCCATGTCACCGATAATCTCATCCAGCCTGGGGTTGTCCAGGCCCTGGATCACCTCTCCGGAGCTGATCTTGTCCGCATCCGAAGGAGAAAACAGGTGCACCGAATCGTTGAGCAGATGGAAAACTCCTTTCAGGCGCTTGCCCATGCCGATGGGCCAGGTGATGGGTGCGCAACGGATCTGGAGGATATCCTCGACCTCGTCCATCAGGTCGATGGGGTCGCGTCCTTCCCGGTCGAGCTTGTTGATGAAGGTCATGATAGGAGTATCGCGCAGCCGGCAGACCTCCATCAGCTTGATGGTGCGTTCCTCGACACCCTTGGCGCAATCGATGACCATCAGCGCGGAATCGACCGCCGTCAGGGTACGGTAGGTATCCTCGGAGAAATCCTCATGGCCGGGAGTGTCGAGCAGGTTGACGATGCGCTCCTTGTAGGGGAACTGCATCACCGAGGAGGTGATCGAGATACCGCGCTCCTTCTCCATCTCCATCCAGTCGGAAGTGGCATGGCGCGCCGCCTTCCGGCCCTTCACGGTACCGGCAAGCTGAATGGCCTTGCCAAACAGCAGCAGTTTTTCGGTAACCGTGGTCTTTCCGGCATCGGGGTGGGAAATGATGGCGAAGGTACGCCTGCGTGTGACTTCTTGTGGGAGCATACTCATTGGGTTGACAGGGCCAGTTCAGGGAAGCGGGTATTCTAATGCATATGCATACGCATATTCTCGTCTTTCGCCCTGTGCCTGCATGAAGATCAACGATGACTGATTCTATCGACAATAGTGCAATCGCCAAAGACGCGGGCAAGGGGGTCCGCAAGAAAGCGAAAGACCTTACCGTAGAGGATTTCTATTTCCTCAAGATCGGTAAAATGTGGCGTTATATGAAAACGCAGCATTTTTCCTTCTGGATGATCTGCTGTTATATCTTTTTTGAATACTCTCGACCTCAGGCAATATTTCCGGCCATAGACATCCTCCCTTGGGCTCAGACATTTATATTATTATCGTTGATCGGAGCGGTGTTTGATCCCTCTGTGCATTGGGTTTCTCATCCGATGAATCTGTTGATGGACGCATTTGCAATTTTGATTTTTCTTGCAAGTATCTATGCCTATGTGCCGGATATATCGAAAGAGCACTACATCGATTTTTATGGGTGGTTTGTCATCTATTACCTGATCATAACAATAGTTAATACAAGGCAGAGATTCTATATATTTATGCTGATAATTATATTGAGCTCAGCGAAAATAGCAATTGGTACATCATGGTCCTGGATAACAAGGGGGTTCAGTTTTGCTAGTTGGGGATTAATGGGCCCTAAAGGGTATTTTCAGAATTCAGGTGAACTTGCTATTCTGATGCTTACTCTATTCCCCGTGGCATATTATTTGTACGATTACCTGCATAGTAAGGTAAATAAATTTGAAAAAACCCTATTAATTATTTTCTGGGTGGCGCCCATATTGACAATACTTGGTGCGAGCAGCCGTGGGGCACAGCTTGCATTGGTAGTTCAGTTATTGGCCATGTTCTATAAAAAGATATTTCGTTTCAAACAATTGGTATTGATTTTAATCATGATATATGCTGCCTACGGGCTATTACCCGAAGAACAAAAAGCTAGATTCGAAGAAGCAGGAGAGGACAAGACATCCATTCAGAGGATATTGTACTGGAAACATGGGTATGAGATGATAAAGGAGCATCCATTGTTTGGTATAGGGTTTTTTAATTTCCCATATTTTTATCAAGATCATTTTAGTAGTGATTTGTTATATCCAAAGGCCCAGCTTCCGCACAATATTTTCATACAGGTGGGTACAGATGCTGGTGCAATATCGTTATTTATCTTTGCTTCAATTTTATTAGGCGGTATCTATCTATCCTGGAGAATGAGCTTAAGTAACATTGATAATGAATGTAATATATTCATGAAAGCTAGCGCGATTTCCCTATTGGGGTATGCTATAGCAGGTCAATTTGTTTCCGTTGCATATTATCCATTTCTTTGGATTGGAGTTTCGGTTATAGTGGCATGTCATGTGCAAATAAAAAAATCAAACACTATGGATAATTGATGTCTTATAAGGAAATATAACACGAAGTAATGTTAATCATATATACTTGTAATATTGATGGTAAGAAAGATACAGTACGTTTGTAATCAAGTGGATAAACGTCTTAATATTTAGGCTGTTTAGAGATTTAATAATATGGCAGAAAGAAATAAAAAAAGAAGGGTTCTTGTGGTTTTTGGCACGAGACCAGAAGCAATAAAGATGGCTCCTGTTATCAAGTCTTTAAGGTGTTATAGTGGGTTTGATGTCAAGATATGTGTGACTGCGCAGCATAGGGAAATGCTGGACCAGGTCTTGGATTTGTTTGGTATACATCCTGACTATGATCTTGAAATCATGAAGCCGAAGCAGTCTCTATTTGACATTACAAGAGGTATTTTAAGTGAGTTTGAAACAGTATTAGATGATTGTGCACCGGATATAGTTCTGATTCATGGTGATACGACAACGACTTTTTCTGCGGCATTGTCCGCTTATTATAAGAAAATTAAAATTGGCCATGTAGAAGCAGGATTGAGAACTAATGATATCTATTCCCCTTGGCCAGAGGAAGCGAACAGAAAACTAGTTGGAGTTTTGGCGAACTATCATTTTGCGCCTACTCAATCAGCACGAGAAAACCTTTTAAAAGAAAATGTGCTAGCGAATACTATAACTATTACCGGGAACACGGTTATTGATGCTCTTCATGAGGTGTTGTCTATTATAAATAATGACCACGAGAAACTCAATCGGATTAAGAGTAACTTAGAGTATTTGGATGAAAATAAAAAAATTATTTTAGTAACCGGCCACAGGAGAGAAAACTTCGGTAATGGGGTCGAGAATATATGTAAAGCATTAAGAAAAATAGCCAGAAATAATCAGGATGTTCAAATAGTGTATCCGGTACATATGAATCCAAATATTTATCAACCTGTAAAGAAACATTTAACAGGAATATCTAATATATATCTTATTCAACCACTCGAGTATTTGATATTTGTGTATTTATTGAGTATCAGCCACATTGTTTTAACCGACTCCGGTGGTATACAGGAGGAAGCACCATCGTTAGGAAAACCTGTTCTCGTAATGAGGGATGTTACAGAAAGACCTGAGGCCGTTGAAGCGGGTACAGTTAAGCTTGTCGGTACCAATTTTGACAAGATAGTCTATGAAGTAGATAGACTGCTAAGTGATGATGACTATTATAAAACCATGAGTGATGCTCATAACCCATATGGGGATGGTAAGGCATCTATGAGAATTGCAAAGGTGTTATCGGAGATGAGTAATGAAAATTGACACTATTTCAGTTATTGGACTTGGGTATATTGGATTGCCCACTGCGGCAGTAATAGCATCAAAGGGAAAAAAAGTTATTGGTGTCGATGTGAATCATGAGGTTGTAGATACGATAAATAAGGGTAATGTTCACATAGTCGAGCCTGATTTGTACTCGGTTGTAAATGCTGCTGTGACCAGTGGTTTATTAACCGCAAATACAGAGCCAATGCCATCTGATGTATTTTTAATTGCTGTACCTACGCCTATTAAAGGTGATCATACACCAGATACGAGTTATATAAGGTCTGCCTGTGAAGCAATAGCTCCAGTTTTGAATAAAGGAAATCTAGTGATTTTGGAATCAACGTCACCGGTAGGAACTACTGAGAAAGTGGCTGAATGGTTATCTCTGTTTCGTCCTGATCTTGTCTTTCCGCAAAAAAATAATGAAGAAATGGATATATGGATATCGTATTGTCCCGAAAGAGTTCTGCCTGGTAAAGTAATCCGAGAATTAGTAGAGAATGACCGACTAATAGGCGGGATCACAGAAAAATGTACAACTGCGGCCACTGAGTTCTACTCTCTATTTGTGAAAGGGGCTTGTATTCCAACGAATGCAAGAACAGCAGAAATGGCCAAGCTTACTGAAAACAGTTTTCGAGATTTGAATATTGCATTTGCAAATGAATTATCAATTATTAGTGATAAACTGAATATTGATGTATGGGAGCTTATTAGACTTGCAAACAGACATCCAAGAGTGAATATCTTGCAGCCAGGCCCGGGCGTAGGTGGTCATTGTATCGCAGTAGATCCTTGGTTCATAGTTGAATCATCACCTGATGAAGCAAAGTTGATTCGATGTGCTCGAGAGGTCAATGATAGTAAGCCAGATTTTGTTATCAGAAAAATAATGGAGATGGCTGAAAAGGAAAACAAAAAAAATATAGTATGTTTGGGGGCTTCTTTTAAACCTGATATTGATGATCTACGTGAAAGCCCTGCGCTTTTTATAATCAAAAAGCTATCCGATTATGGATATAGTATCTATGTAGTTGAACCTAATATAGAAAAGCTCCCTGATGATATTGAAGAAACAGGTTGTAACCTTATTTCATTGGATGATGCCTATACTTACCAGAATGATGCTATTTATGTCCTTTTGGTTGCAAATAAAGAATTTATAGGAAATTTACAATTGGAGGGAATAAATACCTTGGATTTCTGTGGTGTATTGTACAATGACTAGATTATAAGAAGTATGGTTTAAAAGTCTTAAAATAGTGAAGATGGATTAGTAAAACTAGTGGATTGAATTGGAAATAAAAGTGAGTAAAAAGAAGAGAAGAATATGGGAGTATATACCTGAAAAAGACCGGTATATTGAAGGATTATGCAGACGTATGGCTATATATATACCTAATTTTACCGAGGTGAAATTAATAAAACCGGTGTTTTTTGTGGGTTTTAACAATAGCGGTAAATCCATGATACTTGAAGGATTGAAAAGGCAAGAAAGCGTTGTAGTTTATCCAGATGAAGGGAATGCAGATTTATGGTTTGATGGGTTTTATCCTTGGATGATAAAACAACCAAATGTTCCACCGATTTGGTGTGATCCTGATAAGTTTATACAATCAGTATTGGAAAATAGAAAAGATGAATTCAAAAGGTCTCTTGCGCAACTAGGGGCATATCTCTGGCTTGTAGGTGGTGATAATATAATCAATGATAGCGGAATGCTAGGAGCATTATTGCCTGATATTATAGATAAATTTAAAAACCCAAGGATTGTTCATTTTATTAGGGATGGTCGTGTGGCTTGTTATTTGAGTGCAAGACGTGAATGGTCGAATATTATGAGGCTCCCTGATAGATACAAATCCGCTGGCTGCGAAATAAATTTTAACTTTGTACTAGAAAAGATGGCAAGTTATTGGTCATGGACAATAGATAGGATTTCTTCTATGGAAAAAAGTGTATATAAATATATTGAAATACGCTATGAAGATATTTGCGAAGATTATAGTGAACAAGCGACTAGAATTGAGGGTTTATTAGGTATACAAAAGGGTGTATTAAAGAATGGAATGACCAATAAACTTCTTAACATGAATAGTGTGGTCCTAGGTGATATGACAGAATCTCAATTAGAGATTGTTTATCGGGTTGCAGGCAGGCAGTTAAAGAGGTTGGGATATTTATGTTAAAAATGAATATGGAAGGTGTGTGATCATGCCAGATAGTATGCTGTTTGTTGTTAACAAGACCAAGGCAGCTTTTAGCCCGTCCGAAACTTTTTTAAAGTCGCATCTTATAGGAATGAAATGTGACGTAGTTACATTATTGGGGCTTCCGGGAAAGAGGATTATAGGGGGGGGAGGAAAAAATAAATATCTTCAATCACAGAGCCTGTTTTATAAGATATTACGATATATAGAAAGAAAAATCAGAAACATAAGTATCGTTGATCAAGATAATAGAGAAATAGTAAACTTGATAAAGCAGGAAAACATTGATTTGGTATTTGCTGAATATGGAATTACAGGTGTCTCAGTAATGGATGCATGTATTAATGCGGAGGTCCCATTAATCGTTCATTTTCATGGATGGGATGCATATACAAAATATAATATAACAACATACGGGAGGGATTACAAAAAAATGTTCACCATGGCTTTTTCTATTATAGCTGTATCCAATCATATGAAAAATCAATTGATAAGATTGGGTGCGAATGAATCTAAAGTGTTTGTTAATCCTTGTGGTGCTGACATACCACAAAATGTTTGTGCTAAACCAGCGTCTGCACCTGTAAGGTTTCTGATGGTAGGGAGATTGACAAAGAAAAAAGCACCCTTGATGTCAATTGAGGCTTTTGCCGCAGTGCAGAAGCAAGTACCAGATGCTATTTTGGAAGTAATTGGTGATGGTCCATTACGCGAGGAATGTTATACATTAGTAAAGAAACTCAATATTAAAGATAGTGTAATCTTTCATGGTTCGCTGCCACATGATGAGGTAATAAAGTCTTTTGAGAAAGCTAGGTGTTTTATTCAGCATTCGATTACTGCAGATGACGGTGATCGGGAAGGCACACCTGTTGCGGTCCTTGAAGCAATGGGTATGGGATTACCGGTCGTTTCCACCTTTCATGGTGGGATATCAGATGTAATTGAAAACCGAGTAACCGGGTCACTAGTGGAAGAAAATGATATCGAAGGGATGATAAGAGAGATGCTCAAGTATGCTAAGGATCCAATATATGCAAAAAAAATAGGAGACAAAGCAAGACAGGCCGTACTGCGAAACTGGACGAATGAGAAAAGTATAGAAAGGTTATGGAGTATTATCGAGGCTTCTAGCTAATCTGCACAT
>JALVRY010000065.1 GCA_027024625.1 Thiotrichaceae bacterium | reverse complement strand
ATGTTTGATGTGTTTTTATATAACCCTTCTAATCCCGATACAAGTAACTGGAAGACTGCGAATGTAACAAGAATGGACTATATGTTTGAAGGTGCTGCGAATGCAAATCCTGTAGTAAGTGGATGGGATACTAGTAACGTAACTCGTATGTCTATGATGTTTAAGGAGGCAACTGCCTTCAATCAAAATATAGGCAACTGGGATATTAGTAATATAACGAGCCTGCTATTTATGTTTACAGATGCAAAATCTTTCAACCAAAATATTAATAATTGGAATGTTAGTAAAGTGACTGAAATGAATAAGATGTTTCAAGGCGCTATTGCATTTAATCAAGATATTAGTGCTTGGGATGTCAGTAAAGTAACTAATATGCGAGCAATGTTTGCAGGAGCAAAATCTTTTAACCAGAATATTAATAACTGGAGTGTTCGTTTTGTGACTGATATGTTTGAAATGTTTTCTGGAGCAACTGATTTTAATCAAGATATTAGTCGTTGGGTTGTTCATAATGTGACTAATATGTCGGGAATATTTTCTGGTGCAAAATCTTTCAACCAAGATATTGGTAGTTGGAATGTTCGTAATGTGACTGACATGTCTGAAATGTTTTCAGAAGCAAAAACTTTCAATCAGGATATTGGTGGTTGGGATGTTATCAGTGTAAAACGTATGAAAAAGATGTTTTCTAAGGCAAGTGCTTTTAATCAAAATATTGGTAGTTGGGATATTAGTAATGTTGAAAATCTATCAGAAATGTTTGCTGGTGTTACCCTTTCGGTAGAAAACTATGATGGTTTACTCAATGGCTGGTGGGGCAACCTAGGCAGTCAAGGAAGCCTGAAATTATATTTAATATTTGATGCTGGTAATAGTAAATATAGTGCTACCGCAAAAGATGCACATGCTAGCCTCTCAACCAACCCCTCTCCTCAGTGGCATATATTAGATGGTGGATGTACAGATGGAACCAATCAAGAACTTGGATATAGGGATATTATAGAGTCACGAAAACCAAAACCAAAACCAAAAATTAATACTAAAAAGCCAGTAATATTATCGACAGATTATTTTGGTGATTTCATTTTAGATGAAGGCTATTCTTATGAGACAAAAGCTATATGGAGTGGGAATGAGGTCGCTTTGAATATTGATGTTGAAAAAGGAAAAGTTCATGAGAATGCGATTAGAACAGCTGAAATACTTTGGGATAATCAGTCTGATTGGAACAAAAAAATAGAAGACTATGCCGCAAAAGAGTTAATTGACTGTTGGCTTGATGAAGATGAAAGATGGATTAATGAATATGGTGATGGAACTAGAGTGACAAAAGAAGAGTTTTTAAAACGGTTAACTTTAACTCGAATCATTATCTATTCTAATGAAAGTGAAAGTTTTGGGTTTTGGTATGATGATGGCAAACTTTCTGATGCTTATGGTCAGCTCTATGGCGGTCATATGATTTATGTTGATGCAAATTTAAATGACGGTCCTATAGAAGCAGGGTTCTAAAGAATAACAAAGAATCTATATCATATTTAAACGCGGTAAGCCGTATAACGTAGGTCGGCATAAGCGCTAGCGTTATCCGACAATTTGAGACTAATCAGATTGAGCTTGTGATTCTAAATATATGAAGCGATACATTTCTAACCTTGGTAGGTTAATCGAAGGGTCATGTCGTATGACGCTTCGCTTTTACGACCTACGCTTTGTTATAAAAATCCCCCACTTTTGAATACACTCTTACAAACATCATGTAAAAGTGGGGGTGTGTGTACCGCAAAATACTCTATAATTCCCGCATGAATCCATTCCAAAAAGCTAACCCCAATAGCACGCTCACAGGCACAATCCGTTCTACTCCAGAAGATTTCCAAGTCGATGAGATTCAACAGTTCACGCCATTGGGCAAGGGTGAACATGTTTGGTTACATATCAAAAAAACAGGCGAGAATACTGATTGGGTGGCTGGTTTATTAGCCAAGATTGCCAGTGTGCCGCGCAAGGATGTGAGCTTCGCAGGTATGAAAGATCGCCATGCAGTTACGACGCAATGGTTTAGTGTGCAAATGCCGGGGCGTGAAGCGCCTGATTGGAAGGCGCAACTGCCAGATTCTATTGTTTTGCTGGATGAGCAACGCCATGATCGAAAACTCAAGCGTGGCGCATTGAAAGGCAATGCTTTTAAGTTGGTGATTCGAGAGTTTACAGGTGACGAGGCAGAACTTAAAGATGCGGTTGATCGCATTATTGCGCAGGGTGTTCCT
>JALVRY010000064.1 GCA_027024625.1 Thiotrichaceae bacterium | reverse complement strand
CATAAAGCTTGGTGTATTCACAATATGGTTAAACCAAGACCATAAACTTGCCATACATTCTTCATAACCTCGATTTGTATTAAGGTAGTTTTTAATTTCTTTGTATTGCCAATTTTTGGGGGCGGTGCTGGAAGGTTTTAATAATTGGATAGCAACATCTGCTTCTAAATTGGCCAATGGTTCTGCAAATAAATGGGGGAGTTTTGCTTGAAATGTCTCCTGAGCTTGCTCAAATAGTGCAATACCGTTATCAGAAATAGGCAATAATTCGATAGCGGAGTGTGTGCCACTACAGGCATCGCGTGTCAATCCTAATCGTACGGGCTTAAAGCCTTGTTTATCCCAAAATTGCAACATATCGATGCTTGCTGCAAAGCTGACGCCAATATAATCTTTATCTTTTGCATGATTCTTAATGTAATTTATTAGCTGTGTGGCTAAACCTTGGCGTTGATAATCAGCATGAACTGCAATGCGAATAATGCGTTCACCATAACAATGGGCTGCCTTGATTAAACCAGAATGAAACGATAAAGACTGAGGGATTAAATGTCCTTTAGGGCGGCGTTTTCCCTCATAGATATGCTGTGCTAAATCGTACTCAAAACCACCTTCTGTTACAGTGAGTGCGGTTGCTAAAATATTTTGGTTAAATTTGATGATATAGATTGAAACCGCCTTATCATCCAATAGATATTGCAAATCAGATGGCTTGGTTTGATAGTGTGCAACAACAAGTAAGCCAAAGAGCTGTGAGAGCAAGTCATTATTTGTTAGTAAATCATCTTGAGTGATTTTCGTTAGTTGCGATGTATTTACTGGCTGTAGTTTATCAAAATGCTTTAATTCAGCATTGAGTAGTAAGGCATTGAAAGTAAATTGTTCCAACGGATCATTTTTGACCCAGCGAATAGGTGTATCTAAACTTAGTTGTTTCCAGTTAGGGCTTTGTGTATTGAGTGTTTGTTTAAAGCGTATATCAAAACCTCTTCCTGTTCCCTCATAGCCATGTTGTGTTGTTGAGAAGACAATACGCGAATAATTTTCTAGAAATTGGTTAAGCAATGGGGCTGGGATAGCAGCAGCTTCATCGACTAATAATAAGTCAGTTTTGGGAAGATTACGGCTAAGCTCATCGGGAGAAATAAATTCTAAGCCCTTAACTTTTGCTGCATGTTTAAAAACCATTTCCACGGATTTTTTTGAGGGGGCTGTGATAATTATATTTTTTAAACCATTGGATAACAATTGTTTAGCAGCCAAACCTAAAGCAGAAGATTTACCTCTTCCCCTGTCAGCAGTTAACACTAGTGGGCGACGACGATGCCCTTTGACGACTTTTTCGATAGCCTGAATTGCAAGTAATTGATCGCTAGTGGTTTTAGTAACGTGATTGCTTAATTGCGATGTGTCCCACAAGCTTGTTTGGTCAGGAGGATTATTTTCGCTAAAGACCTTAATTCTCGGATCAGCTTGGATGATATTGGCGATACGTTGCACAAATCGACTTTGAATTGTTTGAAAGTCAGGTAACAATAAAATTAATAATCCACCGGCTCGAATTGTCCCCGTAATGGCTCCAAAAGCATTGGGATAAAAATTATCATGAGCATCATAGACGATAATATCGAGTTCACTACCTAATACGCTGTGTACCTTATGGTGGTGAAGTAGTTGATATTGTGGGAGATTAGTAGCAGAAGCAGATACCCAGAGGGCATTAACAGTATCATCCAAGTAAATATGTTGCTCGATTTGTGCTATCGACCAGCTTAAATCACCTGAAAATACAATAGTCTGCCGTGATTGCATTACAATTCTTTTCGGTAAGCAGAAGTGATGGGATAACGTCGATCTTTGCCAAAGGCTCGTTTAGTAATTCTTGCTCCGGGGGCAGACTGACGACGCTTATATTCGTTTAGCAATACCATATTAGCAACCCGCTTTACGGTTTCTTCATCGTGACCTGCTTCTACAATATCTTCAACACATTGATATTCCTCGATAAAGCGTTGCAAAATATCATCCAAAATTTCATAGGGTGGAAGGGAATCTTCATCTTTTTGATCAGGAGCTAGCTCAGCGGAAGGTGGTCGGGTGATTACACGGTCGGGAATGACTTCCTCTCCCAAACTATTGCGATAGCGAGATAGCTCATAGACTCGCATTTTTAATACATCTTTTAGTGGAGCAAAACCGCCTGCCATATCACCATATAAGGTGGCATAACCGACTGACATTTCACTTTTATTACCTGTTGCTAATAGCATTTTT
>JALVRY010000063.1 GCA_027024625.1 Thiotrichaceae bacterium | reverse complement strand
TTGTTTCCCCAATCTTTGTAACCGCCACCTTGGTTTACTTGCTTTACTATTCGTGGATTGTCATTGTCAAAAATGAAAACTATTGGCTTGCTGTTTTCTTTCTCAGCAATGACTTGGAGTTTTTGCAATAATTTATCATCCCCCATGTCATTCTCAAACTTATGATAACTTATTGCCATCCTTACCCCCAGCTTCTGTTGGGCTTTTTTCAGAATCATCCAATCTGTCTTTCCCTCGGTCCATATTTCAATCACTGGGCTGCTATTAATATGAGTTGCTTTAGATGAATTCATCGTTTTCTCCCAAGATGCCAAAAGATTGCAACATTGTATACGAGGAATGAGCAAGCTAACGTGTGGCTCACCTGCCGAGCAGCGCAGGCTCAGATATACTGCCTACCAGCGCCATTGCCAGATTAACGCGCCGCTTACCCTCCGAGCGAAGCGAGGTCAGGTGCAGCCGGGGTTGTGCAGTTAGATCTTCTGGACAAGCCCTATCTAAAATATCACTTCAGAATAATAGGTAAGTAGATTCCAGTAGATATAAGGATAGAGTAGGTATTTGTAACTTCGGATCCAACATTTTCAGCAGTAACAGAGACAACTTGTGTTCCAAGAATATCCCAGACAAATGAGACAGTATTACTCAAACCATTTGTGCTCGTTATCGGCGGCTGCCCTGTCGCTTGCCAAATATAGGTAATTGGTCTTGTGGCTGTGATTGGATTTACGGTAGCAATGAAAGAATACTCGCCATTGACAAACCCTGTTGTTGGGCCACTAATATCTACACCTGTTAGTGACTTTAATGAGCACTCTATCCGTGGAAATGTAAGCCCGTTCTTGGGATTAAACACTTGCACTGGTGAATTTTCGAGTCGCATTTCAATTTGATCGGGTGTTACTGCTTCTCGTGACGCGATAAACAAAGCTGCACATCCAGCAGCATGCGGAGAAGCCATGCTAGTTCCTGATGCCGTTGTTGTGCTATTACCCATAGCCGAAGATACAATCCCAACTCCAGGGGCCATGACATCAGTTGATGAATTGCTGTCTGTGAAGGAAGCAATTGTATCGCTGTTGTCCGTTGCCCCAACGGATATTACGTTGCTAAGACACGCGGGAGAACTCATTAAGGTTCCTGAACCATTGTTACCTGAAGATGCAAAAGAAACTACTCCTAGAGAGCGGAGAGTGTTAATTGCAGCCGCTCCAGCCATATTCCACGAAGTGGTATCGTCGCAGTCTCCTGAGAATTGAGCGTATGTTACCAAGCTCATATTGATAATTTGTACATCAGGGCGGTTATTAATAATGAAATCAAGAGCGGCAACAATTTCTGAAAAATAGTAAAATGTTCCAGAAAATGATGGGCCAGCAGTAACCTTGATTGCAACAATGCTCACACCAGGAGCAACTCCCACAGAGCTCTGATTACCTCTTGACGCAATGATTCCTGTTACATGGGTTCCGTGACCGGCATCATCTTCTGCTGCACCTGCCCCAGATTGTCTATCACTACCATTTGGGCATAAACCATTTCCGTCAATACTGCCATCATCATCAAGAAAGCACTCTTGGTGAATGAGTGCTGGTGCCAGATCGGTATGATCCGTATCTAATCCACTATCCAGCACAGCAACTACCACCCCGTCTCCAATATTTCCCGCACTATGCCAAGTATCAGCTCCAATTAATGGGACACTAATCGCTAGGCTGCCTGTACCACCCACATCCAAATCAATCTTAGTCACATATGGATTCGCTGCCAATCTATATAATCCTGTTTCTGTTAATAGTTTTCCCGCTAGAGCAGGAACAGATTGATATTTATGTGTTATGACAAAATCAGAAGAATCCACAGAAGATAGTACTGCATCTTGTATAATAGATATTTCGCTACTCACTTTATCTAAGTTGAGTGGTCGTGTATTTAGGGATAAAGGTTCGGCAAGGGCTATTACTACTCGGGCCTCACCTTCCAGTTGTAGGGATTCAACGACATCAGAACCGATCTTCTCTCTGCCGAGTAATGGGACTTGAGCCTGAGCCAACGAATGGTACTGTATGGGCGAATATAAGACAAGAAGCAACAATATTGGTAAAACCACACAAAGAATGATGCATTTCATCCTGTTGATTGATAATCTTGCTTTCAATTGTTTTTTCATCATCTTGGTATTCTCCTATCGCAATGTTGAAACTGCACAACAATGGCGTAACCTGCCCGCCGGTATTTTACCCGACAACCCGCTTTGCTCATCACGATTTGCCGT
>JALVRY010000062.1 GCA_027024625.1 Thiotrichaceae bacterium | reverse complement strand
GGTGTACGTAATGTCCTAATTGAGAATGAAGAATCAGGTGTAGGTACTGTAGCTGGTGGTGTCATTGGTGGTATTGCAGGCAGTGAAGTGGGCGGAGGAAAAGGTCGTATTGTTGGCTCGGTATTAGGCTCTGTATTAGGTGGAATTGCGGGTTCAAAGATTGATAAAAACGTGCAAACAAAACCTGGTGTTGAAGTAACAGTCCGCTTACGTGATGGCAATACGGTGGCTATTTCACAACTTGCTGATGAGCGTTTTCGAGTAGGTGATTCGGTAAAAGTATTAACTTCTGGTGGTCGTGCTAGAGTCACGCATTAAGTAGGAGTGTATAATTAATTTAACAAAATTTACGAAGGATATTTTTTGATATTCAAGTCATTGTCGAAGAAGCATAGCCGAGCTACGTGACTGAGAGAATGGCTTGAATAGCGGAAAATAGACCAGTAAATTGTTAAATGCGTGTGCATTCCTACTTAGTTAGCCGTAGCGTATGAGCGTTGTGCTTATACGCTACGATTTAATATTTAACGATACTCGCGTAAGTACATCCACTCAAAAAAGCGTTTTGCGTAATGGAAGAGTTTACAAGGCAGAACGATAGTTCGTTTGATATTTCTAAATACCAAAATTCCCTTGTTTAAGGTATCCACAATACAAATTAATTCAACTTTAAACGTCTCTGTCACAGCTTTACCATCAATATCTGCGAGGATATTTTTAGATGCAGCTACGGCTTGTAAATCAGCCATGTGAGCTTGTTTTGGCATCCAATCAGGGCCAGGGAAACTACCGGAATCACCAACCACGTAGACTAAATTAGCCCCTTCTGCTTGACAATGCTGGTTAGCTTTGATCATTCCACCTGCTGATAATTCTAAGCCACTCTCTGCCAACCATGCAGGGCCTGTCATACCCGGCATAAATAGGATCATATCCGCATCAAACTCACCGCCTTCTGTTTTAACGGAGTGATCAGTAAAGCCTTTCATTTTATGGCCGAGGTGAGTCTCAATATCACGCTTTTTCATTTCAGAGAGCAAGCCACCGACGGCTTTTTCACCTAAGCGTTTACCCGGTTGTGGAGCTGGGTTAAAGAATATGATTTTAAATTTATCGCGACGACCTTCGCGGCGGAGTTGTGTATCTAAACCAAATAACAACTCAAACATGGGGCCACCACGCATAGCGGATGGCTCTTTTGGGTTTCCACCAAAACCAACGGCGATTGTGCCACCATCCATTGCTTTTAAGCGATCACGATAGGTTTCTGCCGCAGATATGCCTTCGCAGATAGTAATAGCATGTTCAATACCGGGTAACTTTTTAATAAAGCGACCACCGCTAGCAATCACCAAAGCGTCATTTTCTACATTGCCATTATCTGTGACAACAGTACGACCGTTATCTTGAAGCTCTGTTACCGTTGCTTGATAGAAGTCGATGTTATATTTCTTTAAAAATTTATCTAAAGAAATTCTCAAATCATCGCCAGAGCGTAAGCCAGATGGAATCCAGATTAAGCTAGGGGCATAAATAAATTGAGGTTTAGGCGCAACCATCGGAATGTCAACCTTGCTGTTGTGCTTACGTAAAGTCTTTGCCGTGGTTAAAGCTCCAAAGCCTGCACCAATAATTACGATTTTTGTCATTCGAATAATCCTTTTGCTGCGTCCATCATGACGCGATTGACTGTTTTTGTTAATGTATAATGACCAACCATCTTGTCATTAAGGTATACTTCAGTGGGTGAACCATCATACTCATTACCAACAACATCATACTCTGCAACGTCACTGTATGCATAAACACATGCTGCATTTAGGTTATCCGTATGCTCGTCGTTATTTGTGTTGTCATGCACATCAAAGTTTAAGCTCACTGTAATATTTGCCAGCTCCTCTGTTTGAATTTGTTCATGTTTCCAATCAATATCTGTATTAGAAATATCCAGTAGTACGGTAACGACCTTTTTGCATACAGTTACACGTGGCTCACCCTCATTTAATGAACAATTGCTTAAAATTGTAACACCAAAGAGAATGAGAAATATCCTAGCAAAAGACTCAAGTTTATTCATTGCCATAAATCAATCCCTGATTTCTGTGATTGGTCAACATCCTGCTGAAATTCAGGCGGGCCATAAGCGATAATGATTTGATCTTTTTGAAATTTTCCATTTTCAACGATTTGTTCAGTGTAAATCAGCAAACGAGCATTTTTTTCGACAAATGCCTGCAACCATTTTAAGGTACGAGGTGGAATACGTTTGCCAATAGGCA
>JALVRY010000061.1 GCA_027024625.1 Thiotrichaceae bacterium | reverse complement strand
CCCCAAACTTAAATTAGGCAAAGCATAAGCTTGTGAAAAAGCCGTAGAAACAAACACAAGAAAGAAAATCGCAAATACGCGACGAGATAGCCCAATAGACATGGTGCAGCCTTTACTATTAACTTATTATTAAGAGGTTATACCGTTGATTATTAATGCTTTATTACTGCATAACCCGAACTCACTTGGCCAATTTGTATTTATTTATCTCCAAAACCAAGTGGTATATTCCTTGCTAGGATAGGTGATAATAGCTGACTATAAGATTAATTTTTATGCGAAACATAAGATTAACTAATTGCAAATCATTACAAAATAGACAGCTCATGTACTTATCTACGCCATTCAGCTATAGTTTCCCCCATTTAAAATATCATCCAACCTTTGCAATTCACCATACAGCAACATAATGAATATTATAAAGAATATTGTCCGCTTCCTTATCGCTCCATTATTTATACTACTGTTTATTGCTGTACTTGGTATATTAGCTATATATCTTTACTACACACCTGGTTTGCCTTCAGAAGAAGAAATCTCTCGAATCGAGTTGCAAATACCTTTACGTGTTTACGATAAAGATAAAAAGTTAATTGCAGAATATGGTAGCAAGCGTCGAATTCCTCTCTCCCTTGAGGAAATCCCTCAACAATTGCAAGATGCTTTTGTTTCTGTAGAAGATGCACGTTTTTTCCAACACGGTGGTGTTGATGCCAAGGGTGTAGCTCGTGCTGTTTATATGATGGCAACAACAGGTTCTCGTAAACAGGGTGCAAGTACTATTACGATGCAGCTAGCGCGTAATGCGTATCTAACACGAGAAAAAACATTTGATCGTAAAATTCGTGAAGCATTTCTTGCTGTAAAAATTGAGCAAACACTCAGTAAACAGAAAATTTTAGAAACTTACCTTAATAAAATATACCTTGGTCACCGTGCTTATGGTGTTGCGGCTGCGGCTTATGTTTATTACGGAAAAACCGTTGATGATTTGAGCTTAGCCCAAAGTGCAATGATCGCGGGCTTACCCAAAGCCCCATCCCGCTATAATCCATTAGTTAACCCAAGACGAGCCAAAATACGCAGAAACCATGTACTTGATCGCATGTTGAAGTACAACAAGATTACCCAAGCCGAATATGATAAAGCCATTGCAGAACCATTATCTGCACGTCGTCACAAGACACCAATCGAAACCAATGCTCCCTATATGGCAGAGATGGTACGTGCTTATATGGTAGGGAAATTTGGTAAGGATCAGTCTTATACGCAAGGTTATCGCGTCTATACGACTTTAGATGCTAAGGCTCAAAAGCTTGCCGACGATACCTTGAGAAAACACTTATTATCTTATACACGTCGTCATGGTTATCGAGGTGCTGAGGGGACAATCAACCTAGATGAGTACCCCACTCAGGAAGATAAGCTAAAGAAACTCCAATCTATTCCCGCCTACTCCAACTTATATCCCGCATTGGTTTTAGATAGTAATAAAGAGCTGGCGACGGTATTACTCCAAAATGGGGAAACGACCGAGGTCAATAAAAAACAAGTGGCTTGGGCAAGAGAATATCGCAGTGAAGATCGACGCGGTGCTCGACCTACACGTGTTAATCAAGTGTTACATGCGGGTAATATTATCCGTATGCAGAAAATTAGTACTACAGATAAAGAGGGTGCTGAAACAATCCACTGGAAATTTACGCAAATACCGAAAGTAGCAGGAGCATTGGTATCAATGGAGCCTTCAACGGGTGCGATCAATGCGTTGGCTGGTGGTTTTGATTATTACCTCAGTAAATTTAATCGTGCAACACAAGCGCAACGTCAACCTGGTTCTAGCTTTAAACCTTTCATTTATACAGCTGCTCTAGCAAAAGGCTATACACCTGAAAGTAAAATCAACGATGCTCCTATCCATATTCCAGGTAGTCGCTGGCGACCAGAAAATTATGGTGGACGTTTCCATGGACCAACCACACTGGCAGATGGCTTGGCAAAATCTCGCAACCTTGTTTCTATTCGTTTGTTGCGTCGTATTGGTGTAAATTATGCCCGAGATTTTGCCGAACGCTTTGGCTTTCCTAAAGAACGTATGCCTGCTAACTTGACCTTAGCTCTGGGAACAGGAACATATACCCCATTTGAAATGGCAACGGCTTATTCTTCTTTTGCAAATGGTGGTTACAAAGTTGATGGACACTTTATTACTAAGATCACAGATAATAAAGGTCATTTAATCTATCGCCCTGAAACTTACCAAGCTTGTTTAGAATGTGAACTAGACCCAAATACAATTGACGAACTTCCTGATGGTACAAAACCTGCTATCCGTATTATTAATAGCAAAACACATTATCAAGCTGTTAGTTTGATGCAAGGTGTAACACACCGAGGGACAGCCGTTCGTGCAGGACGCACACTGAAACGCAAAGATATTGCAGGAAAAACAGGCACAACCAATGACCAAAAGGATGCATGGTTCTGTGGTTATACACCCAAGAAAGTCGTTGTTGTTTGGATGGGCTTTGATGCCCTCGCCCCATTAGGGAATCACGAAACAGCAACTGCTGCGGCTTTGCCTGTGTGGATTGACTATATGAAGGTACAGTTAGCCGGCGTAAAAGATGAGCCTTGGCAAAAACCCGAACATAATATTCTTGTTAAACTTGATGCTCTTACTGGTAAAGTTGCAACAAGCTCATCAAAAGAGATTATCGAAGAAGATATTGAGGAAGAGCAGCACATACACTCCTATCAAAATGATGATAATGACACGACAGGATTTGAAGTCTTTAGTGATATGCCGATAGAACAACTTGCTCCGATTAGAGAAAATGACCAAGGTTTCAATAGTCAGAGTCAAGGAAACAATGCTGGTGGTAGAAGAACACCTGCTCCACGCCGTAAACCTGAGAAAGTTGAGATTCCAGAACAGCTCTTTTAATGGGTGGATGAAGATAAAAACAGATAAACAACAAATCGCAATAGCAGCCGCAACTCTAATCTATGAGGATGGGCATGATTATGACTCAGCAAAGCGAAAGGCAAGCCTTGGTTTTGCAGAGTCAGATATACCAAAAAATTCAGACATTCATGCTGAATTAATACGCTACGCTAGTAACATCGCTACAGAAGAGAATGCAAGACAGTTAAAAATCCAACAGAAGATTGCTCTTGAAGCAATGCAATTTTTAGATGAATATCAACCTCTTATTGTCGGCCAGATACTTGATAATATTGCAGCTCCCCATACAGGTATCACTTTGCATTTATCAGCTTCTACTCATGAGGAGGTTATGTTTTTCTTAGAGAAACATTCCATTCCTTTTGAAATGACTGAAACAACACTGCGACGAGCCAAAACTTATATACAATACCCCTGTCTCTCTTTTTTAGTAGACAGTACGGCTGTTGAACTTATTATTTTTCCCGAAGAGCGAGGGCATCGTGCAGCACCCACCAGTACAATCACCGATAAGCCCATGAAACGATTAACTCAAAAGAAGTTTCAATCACTTATTGAAACTAGGTAAACCATGAAACAAATTAAGCTTTCATCTAGCACACTAATTTTACTTGTCGCTGCCTTTATTTTTGTAGCAAATAACAGTGTGTTTTTCTCCTCATTAAATCAACGCCTTGATTTATTATCGTTAAATGGAACGGTATACATTATTACCTTTTCATTATTGATGATGCTGATTAATGCCCTTTTATTTTTTATCGTTGGACAAAAATATTTACTAAAACCCCTACTTGTTCTTTTTCTCATGGTCTCAGCCATCATGAGTTATTTTACACAAGAACTAGGTGTAATTTTTGACGTCGATATGATTCGTAATATTGCTGAGACGGTTAAGGATAATAATAAACAAGAAGCACTTGAGCTACTTTCTGCACCATTAATTTTTCATGTATTTCTTTTTGGTATATTACCTTCTCTCTTCGTTCTATTTACCCAAATCCAATACAAACCTTTCTTTAAGGAAATAGCACATCGACTTCTCTACGCGGTAGGACTTATCATTCTAACAGCTAGCTTATTTATGCTGCACTACAAGTACATGACTTTTTTCTCTCGCGAAAATAATGATTTACGTGTTTATGTCACACCAATCTATCCTGCACTGTCTTTATATCGCTATATTGATGATAAGTTTGCGGGGAATGAAATAGCATTCACTGAGATTGGTAAAGATGCAAAGCAGTATAAAGTCAGTCAAACTAGAACCATCGGCATTATGGTCGTTGGAGAAACGGCAAGAGCAGATCATTTTTCTCTCAATGGCTATTCACAAGAAACAAACCCTCTTTTAAAACAACTGCCTGTTAATAACTTTAGCCAAGTTAGTTCCTGTGGCACTTCTACCGCATATTCCGTACCTTGTATGTTTTCATTTTTAGCAAAGGCTGATTATTCACCTAACAAAGCAGAAAAAGAAAGCAATGTGCTTGATGTGTTAAGTACAGCAGGCGTAAAAACCGTTTGGCTGGATAATAATTCAAGTTGCAAGGGAGTTTGCAAACGAATAGAAACCATGAATTATAAAAACCAAGGTGAATATTACGACGATTTCATTATAGATAAGCTTGATCAATACATTGATGCCACAGACAAGGATATTCTCATTGTGTTTCATAGCTTTGGTAGCCATGGCCCTAGCTACTACAAACGCTATCCAGAAACATTTGCTAAATTCACTCCTTTTTGTAAAAACAGCACGCCTCAGGAGTGTAATTCAGAAGAAATTATCAACGCCTACGACAATACAATCCTCTATACTGATTTTGTATTAAATGGAATTATCGAACACCTAAAGCAACGAAAAAATGCTGAAGCCTTCCTCTTTTACGCTTCTGATCATGGTGAATCATTAGGTGAAAATGGCGTGTACTTACATGGCTTGCCTTACTTTATCGCCCCAAAAGCACAAACCCATATTCCTATGCTTAGCTGGTTCTCTGATAATTTCACACAAAATCACAGAATTAATTTAGCTAAACTTAAGCAGAATGAAGCAAAAACATACTCACACGATAATATATCGCATTCACTTTTAGGATTGTTTAATGTGACATCTGAGGTATATCAGCCTGATTTGGATCTGTTTCAATAGATATGTTTTGTTCGCGGTATTTATTATTTTCTGATATTACGCACTTTTAATTTTTCAAGGGCTTCGTCGCCTAACCTTTTAGTGACTCTTTTCTTTGGTTCTACCCACTTTACACTTCGGCTCAAAAAACAAGCTTTTAGTCTGTGTTAATCTGTGTGCATCTGTGGTTAATTTTTGTTACTGCGTAACATCAGTTGTTTTCTACATTCGCCAAAACTCAGGTGAAAATAATACTAGCACTGTAAATATTTCTAATCGTCCTAATAGCATCGCAAAACTAGCTAGCCATTTTACTGTATCTGTCATATCAGCAAAACTTGATGCGACTTTTCCCAACCCTGGCCCCACATTATTGATACAAGCGGCAACAGCGGTATAGGCAGTCACTTGATCAACACCTGCCGCCATCATCGCAAGTAGTAAAATAACAAATGAAACAAGGTAAAGGGCAAAAAACCCCCAGACAGCACTGGCAATACGATCTTCAACTCGCATCTTTCCTAGCATAAGGGGGATATTGGCTCTCGGATAAACTAATCGCTTAAAGTCTCGTGCTCCTTGCTTTATTAAAAGGACGATACGAATAACTTTCATCCCTCCCGCCGTAGAACCTGCACAGCCTCCAATAAAACCAGATAAAACTAATAAGATGGGAACAACCGTTGGCCAGTTAGAAAAATCAGCAATACCAAAACCCGACGTGGTCATAAAAGATACTAATTGAAATGTACCATGATGAAAATTAGACCATGTATTTTTATAATCATCAATTAATGCAAGGTAGGCTGATATAAAAAGACTACTTAAAACCAAAATCCAGAAATACCAACGAAATTCCGTATCGCTCCAATAAGCTTTTAGACTTTTTGATTTCCATGCAAAATAATGTAGAGAAAAATTTACACCTGACAAAGCCATAAAAAAGATAGCAGCAATTTCTAACGGAGCACTATTGAACCAAGCAAAGCTATCATCATGTGTAGAAAATCCCCCATTTGCTACAGTTGATAAGCTGTGAGAAATAGCATCAAACCAGCCCATTCCTAATAACCAATAAGTAATGGCACAAAGGATGGTGATAACAACGTAAATGAGATACAAAGCTTTTGCAGTTTCTGCAATGCGAGGCGTGAGCTTTGCATCTTTAATGGGACCTGGAGATTCTGCTTTAAATAATTGCATACCACCAATGCCAAGTACCGGCAAAATAGCAACGGCCAAAACGATAATTCCCATACCGCCAAACCACTGCAATTCTTGGCGATAAAATAAGATGGAATGTGGTAATTGATCTAAACCACTAATTACCGTAGCTCCTGTCGTGGTAAAACCAGACATGGATTCAAAAAAAGCATCAGTGAATGATAATAATAAGGAGTCCGATAACATAAAGGGAATAGCACCCAAGGCACTAAACGTAACCCAAAAAAAGGTAACGATAATAAACCCCTCACGGTTCTTCATTTCTTTTTTATAATTACGAACAGGGAGGTATAAAGCAAAGCCGATGCATAGCATGGCAACAAACGTCTCATCAAACGGGATTTGCTCTCGATAAGCATCCAATACTGAAACAAAAATAGGAGGCAGCATACTGAAGCTGAATATGATCAGCAATAGACCTAATATTTTGCTCAATAATCGAATATCCACTGGTCTTTCCTAGCAAAAAGGAGCTATCGGATAACGGAAAATTATGTACTGCCAACGTAGAAGATACATTACAAATTATTATTAAATATTTCTGACTGATAATCGGACTGTATTTTAACACAGATGTTACTCTTTCCTGATAACATTAAAACTGCCCCTTCCATATTCTTTTATTGTTTACAGCTGAATTACAGAATCGCCAATAATTGCGATATATCCAGTTGCTCTTGCAAACAATCAGCTAAATCATTTATCCCTTGCTCTTGCCGATCAAAGTGGCTTTGTGTCTGCACTTTATGCAAACCTGCCCATTTTAA
>JALVRY010000060.1 GCA_027024625.1 Thiotrichaceae bacterium | reverse complement strand
AAGGTATGCGTATCATTGATAAAAAAGGTATCGATACAGTTTTGGCTGAAATTCGTGCCCGTGGCGAAAAGGTCTAAGGAGAAATAGTATGCGTGATAAAATAAAAATGGTATCAACAGCAGGTACGGGTTACTACTACACGACAACCAAGAATAAACGTACAATGACTGAAAAACTGGTTAAGAAAATGTACGACCCCAAGGTGCGTAAGCATGTTGAGTTTAAAGAAGCAAAAATAAAGTAAATGACTCAAGAAGTTTGTTTCTAACGAGCCTGGCAGTTGCCGGGCTTTTTTTATGCCAGTAACTTATATATAATCAAGCTTTATGATTTGCACTGGCTATGCAAGTTTATTGAATTTATCGAATAAGAAAAATAAGTTTTCACCTAAGTGAAATGGGGATAGTAAAAAAATGAGCGCAAGTAATACTCGTGCTCTTATAGAAGCGACTCGCTTAAATCGCTTTTATGGGGAATATCACGCAGTTAAAAATTTTAATCTGACCTTGAAAAAAGGTGAGGTTCTAGGCTTGCTCGGCCCCAATGGAGCGGGTAAGTCTTCTACCATGCAAATGCTTACAGGAAATATTTCACCCAGCTCAGGTGAAATAATCATTAATGGTATCAACTTGCTGGACAAGCCCAAACAGGCAAAGCGCCAGATTGGCTATCTGCCAGAGCAACCCCCTGTATATCGTGATATGACGCCTCTGGAGTTTTTAAACTATTGTGCAAGTTTACACGACATCCCCAGGTCTAAAGTACCCAATGCGGTGAATAATGCCCTGGAGCGATGTGTCTTGCAGTCTGTTACAAACAAGCTTATTGGGAATCTGTCAAAAGGTTATCAGCAGCGAGTGGGCATAGCGCAGGCTATTTTGCATCAACCCGAAATTGTCATTTTAGATGAGCCAACAGTGGGTCTGGACCCGATTCAAATCACTAAAATTCGTCAGTTAATTCGTGAGCTGGGCAAAGATCACAGCGTGATTTTATCCACACATATTCTGCCAGAGGTGCAGGCTGTTTGTGACCGGGTACAAATAATTAATCATGGTGAAACGGTGTTTTCTGACAGTTTTGCAGAATTAGCCCAACAGCAGGCATCAAACAGTATTGTCATTGCCTTTGAAGAGACTATTGCCCGAGCTGAGTTAGAGCAGCTCAGCTTGCTGGAAAAAATAACAGTGCTTGGAGAAAATCGTTACCAGCTTGACTTTACAACAGCAGTAAAACCCAGTTTGCTGTATCAATTATCTGTGGATAAGGGGTGGACCTTAAAAGAGTTAAGCATCCAGCAAAAAACGCTGGAGCAGATTTTTATGAACCTGGTGCATAGCGATAATGTGGCAGGAAAATCTCAACAAGCTGAAATATTGGAGCAGGTATCATGAGAAAAGGCATGATGATTGGCTTTAGTGAGTTTAAACGCATGTTTAACACACCTCTGGCATGGAGTGTACTGGCAGTGTTGCAGTTTGTGCTGGGTTTATTGTTTTTAACTTTTATGGAAGAGTTTATTACCGTGGTACAGCCTGCAACAGCGACCTCGGCGAATCCTCCCGGGGTAACGGGCATTGTGGTTGCGCCAATTTATTTATGGGCGGGGATTATTATGTTAGCGGTAATGCCCATTATGACCATGCGTTTGTTTGCCGAAGAGCGCATGAATAAAACCCTGCCATTATTATTAACATCCCCCTTGTCATCAAGCCAGATCGTGCTGGGTAAATATTTTGGTATCCTGCTCTTTATTCTTTTGGTCGTAGCCTTACTGGTGTTAATGCCCCTGGCTTTGATTGCTGGTACAACACTGGATTGGGGGGTGGTTTTATCATCATCTCTGGGCTTGCTGTTATTACTAAGCTCCTTTGCGGCAGCAGGGCTGTTTTTATCATCACTCACCAGCCAGCCAATTATTGCGGCGGTCAGCACGTTTGGGCTGTTATTTTTTCTGGTGGTTTTATATCTCTCAGGCAATACCCAAAGCAATAGTAGTGAAATATTTATTTATCTTTCACACTTTAGTCATTTTTTACCTTTTCTTGAAGGGGTTTTAGATAGCAGTGATGTAGTGTATTACTTGCTCTTTATCGTGGGATTTTTGATTTTAACGATTCGCAAACTTGATAATGATCGGGTGTTGGGATGACGATATTAAAGCGTACAGTGAAAAAAAAGATGGAGCAAAATCAGCGACCATCACAAACCGGGCTACGCCTGCAAAATATCCTGTTTACGCTGCTATTTATGGCTCTGATCGGGATGCTTGCCTGGCTGGGTAAAACCTATCACAC
>JALVRY010000059.1:3039-7124 GCA_027024625.1 Thiotrichaceae bacterium | reverse complement strand
TGCGATTATCGTGCATCACCAGCTATCAAAAACCTTCTTCTTAGCCCGTTTGAATGTGACCCAGCAAAAGGAGTTATATGAAGATTCCAAAAAATGGTGGGACAGAATGGCAACACCGATTGCAAAGAAAATGGGGATTACAGCTGATGAGTTTATCACCAAAATGTATGAGAAGAATTCCGATGGTGATTGGGCTGAGTTTGGCACTGAAGCGAAAGAATTACATTGGGTAAATAATATTGTTCAAAGAATAGAAGAAACATCTTTAATTATTGATCCCGATGAAGATGAAGCGAGCGAAGAGCTAGCACCGCTTAGAGAAGCGACAACAGCGGAGGGAAAGGCGGTGGTTTATTTACCGCACTTATCACCTAAAGATGTCTACTTTGTCTACGATCCCGATCATTACTACAGGGTTCGATAGTAACTAAAGTGCTAAGTATTCTTTTTCTGAGCATTTTTGTTGGCATGCGGCATGCATTAGAGGCAGATCATGTAGCCGCAGTCGCCACAATGAGCGGTAAAGGCAGTAACCAATCTGCAATAAAACTCGGATTAACGTGGGGGCTAGGGCATACCTTAACCCTTTTCTTGTTTAGTAGCATTGTTCTGTGGATGGATACATTAATTCCTGAAACAGTGGCTCAGACATTGGAATTTGCTGTAGGTGTCATGCTACTCGTGCTAGGCGGTGATGTTATTCGCCGCTTATTGCGTGATAAGATTCACTACCACTTTCACCAGCATCAAACTGACAACGCAATGCCAGAAAAACACTTTCATGCTCACTCCCATAAAGGTGAGCAGAGTCACAGTGATTCTCATCAACATTCACATGATCAGGGTTTTTCTTTGCGGGTACTAATGGTTGGATTAATGCACGGCATGGCAGGTTCTGCTGCATTAATATTACTGACTTTAGAAACCATACATGACCCTTGGCTGGGGATGTTGTATATCTTATTGTTTGGAATAGGGACGATGATTGGCATGGCGGCAGTAACCGTCGTTATTTCCTACCCAATCCGAAAGGCATCAGAAAAGGGCATGACATGGCTACACAATGGCCTGCAACTATTGGTAGGAGTTAGTACTGTGACACTTGGTTTTCTTGTGATGTACCAAAATTATTGAGCTTATTAGTTCTCAGGTAGAACTCCTATGCCCAAGCATCAAATCTTGATTTC
Source organism: Thiotrichaceae bacterium (assembly GCA_027024625.1). Classification (GTDB taxonomy): domain Bacteria; phylum Pseudomonadota; class Gammaproteobacteria; order Thiotrichales; family Thiotrichaceae; genus S015-18. The sequence continues at coordinate 5,937 of JALVRY010000059.1, read as the reverse complement.
TTGTCCTTCTTTAAAACCAAAAACCATGTTTAAATGAAACTCACGGATAAGGGCGTCGACTGTTTCTTGTCCGTATTCCCTCTGTATCTCTGCTAGTATCATGCGAACGGAGTTTCGGTTATAGCCACCACCTAGTTCAATTTGTAATTTTATTAGCTCTTTTGCTCTGGGTATTTCCATTATTCAAACTCCATTTCTCTAAATATCCGCCCTGCATTTTGCTTATAAAGCATTTCATAAGTATCTAGGTGCGAATAAGCAGACTGATCAATCTTGTACGCATCCTGCAAATCACCGCCATCCTCAATAATTTTAGCAACCGCTGAACGTAAGAAAACAAGATAATCTTTGGTGTATTTTGTCACCTCTTCCATGGTAGTCGGAGCACCATGCCCAGGGATAACCGTTTGAGCCTTGAGTGCGGCAAACTTCTCCCATGTTTCTAACCATGCCCCTGTGTTGGTATGTTCAAATACAGGTAACATACGTTGGTGAAATGCCATATCACCCGTAATAATCAAACTTCTTTCAGGTAGCCAGACCATAATATCGCCAGGGCTATGAGCAGGGCCAAGATGGAGTAATTCTATCTTTTCTTTACCTAGCTTAATTTCCATCTTTTCGCCATCGAATGTTTTATCAGGTAGAGCAAGCTCTGTGCCAAGTGCCTTATCTTTTCTGCCCGTTTTCATACGGTCTAAAATATCAGCACCGTGATTTTTGATCTCTTCAGCAGTTTCTGCGTGAGCGATAATGGGAACACCTTGCTCCTTCCAATAGTTAGACCCCAGCATGGCATGACCTTGACCATTTTCTAATACAACATATTTAACAGGCTGATCGGTGAGTTTTTTGATCTCTTCATGAAGGGCTTTTGCAAGCAAATAATTATCACTGGCATTGACGACTAAAACACCACCATCTGTGATAATAAAAGAGAGATTATTATTATGCCCAGAATTAATATAGCTTGCAGGAGCTGTCTCACCAATGGCAGAGTAAATACCCTCTGCTACTTTTTGTGGTTTGCTATACAGCATTGAATTAGGTGCTTTATCGACTACTTTGACAGGCAAGCCTGCCTTTTCCCATGCAAAGAAACCATCGGCATAATTTTTCACATTGTGGTAGCCCATTTTGGTTAAGGTGTCGGCGGCAAACGGACTACGTTTGTTTGTTCCGCAATAGACAACCAATGGTGTGGTTTTATCGGGAGCAATTTCACTAATCCTAAACTCAAGCCAGCCGCGAGGAATGTTGATATTTCCTAAAGCATCAATAGAACCATTGACCGCTTGGATTTCTTTGGCAGTGCGTACATCAATTAAAATCAACTCTGGGTTTTCTTTTAATAAAGCCTGTAGTTCAGTCGTGGATATATTGTTAACCCGTTTTTGCACATCCTCAAGTGTTGGGAAATTAACAGCAACAGAAACAGCCGAAGCCGTTGAAAGAAAAAAACTCAAGCTAAGAATTAACAGTTGGAATAATTTAATCATTGTAATACAAGCGGAATAGACAAGGTTTGAAGCTTGTCAGTTTTTCTTAATACTTTCAAGCTTATACGATCATTTGGTTTTTTACTTTCAAGTAATTGTTTAAAGTCGATCATCTTATGAATCGGTATGCCATTGATTGCTTGAAACTGATCCCCTTTTTGTAGCCCTGCTTTTTCTGCGGCACTATCTTTAGAAACCAAACTAATAACAACATGCTTATTCTTTGATTTCAAAATAACACCCAATCGACCCACTTTAGGTAAACTAACAGGTTGAGTAATCACAAAATAATCAACCAACCCCATTTTAGATTGACTCTTCTGAGTGCCACTGCTGATTGTTGCAGTCTGAATAGGGGAATACCGTTTAAGATCAGCTGGTATGCCAACGTGATCACTAATATGCCCATTGCCCGCAAAAACAATGATCTGATGAGAAGGGTGGCTAGCTAAAAATGAATGTGCATTCATTGCCATTGTTTCATCCCAAATACGCTGTACTGTGATGAAATTTTCTAGCATTTTTTTATCTTTGCTATGTTCTTTAAAAATTGCCTCAAGCCGCTTTCTATATGTTTTAGATGCAGGGTGAATAGTCTTAGGAAGCTGCCTACGTTCTTTTGGTGTTAGACTGCCTAAACCTGATTTCCCAACTTTTCTAGTCACTTCAACGGGAGCATTCAAAGCAATAATAGGGATATGCTGTTGCTTTGCATAAAGCATAATTGGCCTGAGCATGGCATAGCGGTACTGCCAACGCTTGTAGTACTCGGATTTCTCTAAGAGTTGTTTCTCGCTTAACGTGCCATTCAAATAACGGTTAAGCACCCACTGATAAGGTTGCTGAAACCACTCCAGACCGATAGCAATATTAGGGTTCCTCTGATGCAAGGCCTTGAGAATTTTGAACTGAATTAAATGATTATCATAACGATCATGCTGTTCGCCAACGAAGACAGCAGGGGTGTCTGCTAGCTCATTAATAAATGCATCAAATGTCAGTTTGCTATCTTTCTTTACAACCCAAGGCGTAAGTGTATCGACATAGCGTATAACATCTAACTGATTTTTATGATTCAGTGTTTTAACAGGCGGCTCAATACTACAGCCCAGTAATAACAAAGGAATTAAAAATAAAAAAACAAAGTTGATAAGTCGCATTCGTCAGAGCCTACTTTAAAAATGAAGTAATGCCTATATTCTATACTTAATAATTAATGTTACATGGTAATAAAAATTAACCGCATATGTATATGGATGTGTTGTAGTAGAGCAATGCAGGAGCAATTATTGAGATACATGCGGATGAATGCAGATTAAGAGCTTGTCTCTTTTAAGTACGATGCGGAGCGAGTGCTTGTGAAATCCCATGTTTATCGCCCAAGAAAATGGGCTAATTT
>JALVRY010000059.1:0-3029 GCA_027024625.1 Thiotrichaceae bacterium | reverse complement strand
CGATAAATTAGTGTATTTTTTGGGAATAGCGATAAGTTTGGGCGACCTTTTCTTTGGTTCGTTTCTTTTGGTCGAACAAAAGAAATGAACTCGTAGCCTGATTCCTGTTTTCAAGAAGATTGCTAAAAGTTCTAGGCTACGAAACAGCATTGATAGTTGTAGTGCGTGTAACATTAGTTAATAAAAGGGATAGAACTGAAATTTTAGATACAGATCTACCTAATTAAAATAATTCGGAGTCAGGAATACTCATCCCACTCCATCTTAGGGAGTTATATTATGTTTGAATTTGTTATCGCCATCTTAGTGCTTATCGCAGCACTGGTTTTTATGGGTGTAAAAATGGTTCCGCAAGGAATGAACTATACCGTTGAACGCTTTGGTCGTTATACCCGAACTTTACAGCCAGGTTTAGGCTTGATTATTCCATTGATTTATCGTGTCGGTAACAAAGTAAATATGAAAGAACAAGTCATGGATGTGTTACCACAAACCGTAATCACAGCAGATAATGCCAACGTAACAGTAGATGGCATCGTGTTTTATCAAGTGTTTGATGCAGCCCAAGCATCTTATGAAGTCAATCAATTAGAAAGAGCCATTCTTAATTTGACGATGACAAACCTGCGTTCCGTTTGCGGATCAATGGAATTGGATGAGTTATTAAGTAAGCGAGATCAAATTGGTGATCGTATTTTGACCATCGTGGATGAAGCGACAAGTGCGTGGGGTGTAAAAGTGCTGCGTGTAGAAATCAAAGATATTGACCCACCAGAGGCAATGGTGCATGCAATGAACAGCCAGATGACGGCAGAACGCCAACGTCGTGCTAGCATTACAGCGGCAGAAGGTGAAAAAGCCTCAGCGATACTGGTTGCAGAAGGTGAAAGAAATGCCGCATTTTTATTAGCCGAAGCCAGAGAAAGAGAAGCCGAGGCAGAAGCTAAAGCGACAGAATTAGTCTCAAATGCAGTGCAATCAGGGGATCAACAAGCCCTAAACTACTTTGTTGCTCTAAAATATGTCGAAGCACTAAGCAAATTTGCTGAATCAGATCATCAAAAAACCGTCTTTATGCCACTAGAAACCAGTAGTTTAATTGGCTCAATTGGTGGAATCACAGAACTACTGAATTCCTCAAAAGAAAACAAGGAGTCATAATGGTCGCAACAATGGAATTTTGGCACTGGATGGTGATCGGTGTTTTTTTATTGGCTTTAGAAGTCTTTGCCCCAGGTGCAATACTTATGTGGTTTGGCTTTGGTGGCTTACTAACAGGGGCATTGCTCTGGCTAATCCCTAGCATGAGTATTGAATGGCAAATATTAATCTTCTCATTATTCTCCATCGCCAGTGTACTCCTATGGAAAAAATACGGCTCAAAAGCGGATACAATGGAAACAGACAACCCGAACCTAAATAACCGTCTGAGAGACTATATTGGTCGCGACACTGTCCTAATAGAAGCCATCAGCAACGGCACGGGGCTAGCTAAAGTCGGCGACAGTGCTTGGAAAGTCCGAGGAAAAGACCTACCCAAAGGAACACGAGTTAAAATCGTTGATCTCGACGGCATGTTCTTTGTGGTTGAAGCGGTAGAGTCTTGATAACACACGGATAAGATAAAAGACTTAACACAGATTTTTTCTTGGAGGCGAAGCTAGCCACTGAGAGTTGATTTATTGCTCGGGAGAGGCTAAAAGCCTCACATCCTAAAAAACCTCCGTGCCCTCTGTGCTCTCCTCTGTGAACTCTGTGTTAAATAGCTTTTAGTGGTTTCCACTCCCTGTTTTTGTGTAGAATGTTCACAACCATTTGGAGTGTCACACTATGTTGGAATCATTAATTGCGTATATCTTAGGTGGTGTTATTGGCAACACTGCTTTTGCTTTTCTTAAAGGCTATATCCCCGAAGAACGCCTAGAGCAAATACAAAAATTACTCAAACAAGGCAAAAAAACCGAAGCAGAGCAAATTGCTAGAGAAGAGCTAGAAACCCAACCCGAATTACAAACCCAACTAGAAAAACGCCTCACCAAAGTTCAAAATACTCGACTCCCCCACACCAGCAGCACAACACTCTACGGTCGCACAAAAGAACTCGCCATGCTAGAAAACGCATGGGCAGCGAATCAAACCACCAATATCCTTGTTCTAAAAGCCATGGGCGGCACAGGCAAAACCGCTTTAATCAAAACCTTTTTGGATGATTTTCACGCTGCCAATGCCTTTAAAGGGGCAGAAGCTATCTACACATGGTCATTCTACTCCCAAGGTTCATCGGAGGAGAGACAAGTCTCTGCGGATGAATTCTTTGAACAAGCCCTTGCTTTTTTCGATTATCAAGGTGAGCCAATTAGCTCTGCCCATGAGCGTGGAATAAAGCTCGCCGAATTAATCAACCAACAACGCACCCTATTAGTCCTCGACGGTTTAGAGCCATTGCAGCATCCCGTTGGTGTCATGCATGGGGATTTAAAAGACAAAGGCTTAATTGCCTTATTGCAGCAATTAGCGGCACAGAATCAGGGTTTATGCTTAATTTCCTCACGGCAGGCAGTCACCGAATTACACAATAAACCCTTGGTCTATACGCATAATTTAGAGCAATTAGCCACGTCTGATGGGGTGAAATTATTACAATCCTTCGGGGTAACAGGCAAATCGTCAGAGCTAGAAGCAGCCGTTAAAGAACTACACGGTCATGCCTTGGCATTAAATCTATTGGGCAATTACCTAAAAACAGTCTATCAAGGCGATATTCGTCAGCGGGATAAAATCCCCGCCTTGAGTGATGAGCGGGAAGAAGGCAATCATGCTCAGCATGTCATGGCAGCTTATGAAATTCACCTAAAAGACAGCACCGCCTTGTCGATACTCTATATGATGGGCTTATTTGACCGCCCAGCCTCAAGCGGAGCGATTCAATGCCTGCGGGATGCCAATATCGCAGGGCTTAGCGATAAACTCGGTGATAACACCGACTGGCTCTATGCCGTACAAGACTTACGCAACCAGCAACTCCTCAA
>JALVRY010000058.1 GCA_027024625.1 Thiotrichaceae bacterium | reverse complement strand
GCCACTTTTATCGACTAAGGCGTATTCATACACCCAGCCTACGCCTGTGGCATCGGGGCCAAGCTGAGGCTCTACGCCCGCAGGTAATTGGCTTGCCGCTTGGCTGAGGTATTCCAACACTCGTGACCGTGCCCAATAAATATCCGTGCCATCTTCAAAAATAACATAAACGTAGGAGTCACCAAAAAAAGAGAAACCCCGCACTGCCGTTGTCTTTGGGACGGATAGCATCGTGGTGGTAATCGGATAAGTGACCTGATCTTCCACTACCTGTGGGGCTTGTCCTGCATAGTTGGTTTTGATGATGACTTGCACATCGGACAGGTCAGGAATAGCATCCAATGCAGTATGTTTTAGTGTCACCACACCCCATGCAGCAAGCATAATGCTAATCGCAATAACTAAGAACCGATTGGCGATTGACCAATGAATTAATTTAGATAACATCACCGCCCCCTATTCGCTTAGTCGTCTAAAGCTGGCTTGCAGATTGCTCTCTGAATCCAACAGGAATTGGCTGGATACGACGATTTTGTCGCCTTCCGCTAAACCTTCCAATATTTCTGTTTTTCCACCCGATTTAATACCTGTGCGGACGGTGATGGGCTGATATTCATTATCCCCTGTCACTTTAACAATGCGTTTACCTTCTTCGGATAAGATTATCGCTTCGTTAGGTACGGTGAGAGCTTCGTGAACAGTGCCTTGGATGCTGACATCGGCAAACATATTGGGCTTGAATTGCCCCTTGGGATTATCAAAAACCAATCGGACTCGCAGGGTTCGGGTCATTGAAGCAAGCTCGGGGTAGATATAATCAACACGACCTGTGAACTCTTTGTTTCCTAACGCTTCAACACGGATGGTTGCAGGATTACCCTCTCTGACCCAGTTAAGCTGATTTTCAAAGACATCGACAATCACCCAAATGCTACTTAAATCTTCAATAGTGTAGAGTATTGTGGCAGGCACAATATACATCCCTTTTCGAACTTCAAGCTTGGTAATTGTGCCGCTAGTGGGGGCATAAACAGGTATTTTTTTTACTGATTTACGTGTTTTTGTAATCTCTGTGATAATGCTCTCTGGCACACCAATTAAGCGCATTTTTATTTTGGCAGATTCAATGATATTGCGAGTCCCCTTTTCGGAGTACAAGACGGCACCTTTCAGGGCGAGCAGATAATCCTCTTGGGCGGCAACCAAATCAGGTGAATAGTAGTGAAACAGTACGCTACCTTTCTTAATATAATCGCCTTGTGCTTTGGCAGTAATACTTTCTACCCAGCCTTCCGTGCGTGTGTGGACGTGTTGCAACTTGTCTTCGTTGTAACTCATAAAGCCAACGGTTTTGATGGTGCGAGAAAGAGCCTCTTTTTGTACCGTTGCCGTTCTAACTCCCATACTTTGGGCAATGCTATGTTTGACGGTGATGGCAGGGTACTCGTCATCACTATTTTCTGCTGAACCCCCTTCATCGTAAACAGGTACAAGATCCATACCCATGGGTGATTTCCCTGGCTCATCTCGACGGAAATTAGGATCCATCGGAGCAACCCAATAGAGAATTTTCTTTTCCTTTTTCTCGGTTTTAGCTTTAGTGGATGTGTTTTCTACGGGGGCTTCTTTTTTCACTAAAGTCATACCACAAATTGGACAATTCCCTGGTTCACCTCTCACAATTTGTGGATGCATGGGGCAAACATAATTGGGGTCTGCATGTTTGGCAGTGTGTTCTATTGCTGTTTCTTGATGTGGTTCAGGAATAATTTTTTCAATAATTCTGAAAGGTTCAGGGTTAATAAAGTAAAGATAGCTAATCGCAATACCGAGTAATGCAATCACTAAGAATAGAATGAGTATTTTTTTTATCGTTTTCATAACAGCCACAAAATTGAGTTTAGGGATTTATGTAATTCTTGTTCTCTAAAATGACTTTGTATAAGAGAAATTTAACCGCAGATAAACGCTGATAAGATAAGTAGGAATGTCGATGTTTTGAGTCAACAAGGCCAGTACAGTTTCAGGAATGCGTTACAGACAAAAGTAAACATTGCTTTCAAATAATATTTGCGTTTATCTGTGGTTAAGAATCTAAATAAAGTGATTTTAGAAGGGATGTTATGCAGAAATTGGAGGGCGGTAGATATTATCGGGGTTGTGAGAAAGGAAAGCAGGAGGAATCGTTGCTAGAACCACTGTGGCTTCTAGTAAGAAAAAATGCTGGTTTTTGCCAATACTTGGCAAGCTGCTAGTCGCATGATTATCACACTGGCATTTATCATAGTGGACATGCCCCGTACTTTGAGAGTTATCATCATGGCAATGTATTACGGAATTTGTCTGCAAACCTGCTTTAGCTTCAGACATTGACGCCATAGAAGAATTATCCATACAACAACAAACATTCGTGGCAGCAAATACTGGCGAGAATGCAATAAGAAGGCTAAGTATGAGGTTTAATAACAGTTTCATGGTGTGCAGATTGTAACCCTCAATCCGCAAGAGTACGAATACTATTGCATTCCCGATACATTTTTATTTGTCTTTTTGATCTTTATCAGTATTAAAACTGAAACCGCAGGTGTCCTTAACGTGATTATATTGCTCAAGAGTACGTGGGAATTTTCTACAATTTGGGGGGCGTATTGCATATATCGAACAATATTCTTTGCCATCCTCGCCACTTTTCAAAAAATAGCAACGAAAAGGCAGGTGGCAACAAGCACCACAGTTATTACACTCTCCTGTACGCTGTTTATCCACAGGCAAGATGGATGTAAACATTCTTTCTATTTTATGACGCATATTTTCTAAAGACCTTTACAGAGCAATCTTTGCCATGAATGATTAATTGTGCTGCATTTTAATGAAATTTAGGAATAAATCTCTTAGTTTTTGTAAATAGTGCATAAGCATCCATGTGATTTACTTCTTTATTCTTATAATGAGAAACTGCAAAGTTATGGTCTGCAGCAGGGCAATTCAACCAATGCCCACCAATAATGGCAACAATATTTGGAATATTTAAACCAACATTTTTATAGTCCAAATAACTATTTATCCATTGTTTTACGTTTTGAGGATGAGGGTACTTAGCTCCAAGAGTGAGGCGAGATACAGGGTCTAGTGTAATTAGACATTCGATTGCTATGTTCTTTGCTTCGTGAGTCACGACCTTTAAACTGCGGCTAGCTCCCCAACTATGTCCAACAATATAGATTTTTTGCCCTGCCTGATGCCATCGCTTAATGAGTGAGACAATGCCATTATTTGCCGCATGAGTTGCATAAGCAATATTATATTGCTCCAAATTCTTAGGGGCATAGTGTGCAAACAGTTGTTGCAAAACTGCACGATGATAAAAATCTCTTGCTCCGCCAATAAATAGTAGTAAGGGCTTATCGGCTGTTGTACGAATCTTTAGCTTTTTACTATGGACAGCCAAGCTTACGAGTGTGTTTATATCGTTATAGTCATCCACCTTTTCAGGCAGAATAATACGATCGACTGGAATAGTTCTATCTGGTGTAAACATGCCCTTATTCTAAGTATTTGCACAAACTCTGCAAATACTCTCCCTCATAAGGCAATATTTTCTCTTTATTATTGTCATTAATCAGACAAAAAAAGGAGAAACCATGGGACTTATTGTTGAATTAATTGGTGTATTAGTATTGATGGCAGTGCTAGCCATTATTGTTTTTTTCGGGATACTTTTGGCTCGCAAGGTTGGTGTATTGCCGCCTAAACAGGAAAGTGATAGTGAAGCAATAAGTACCATGCATAATATAGGGCGATTAAAAAACTCTTTATTATTTCGTTTTGGCATTATTGCAGTGCTGGTTCTATTCATGTCGATTCCTCTGGATATGGTCAAAGGAATTGTCTGGGAACGCAGCTCTTTATATCAGGGTGTTTTAAAAGATATTGCAAAAACATGGGGGCAGGAGCAAAAGCTTTCTGGTCCTGCACTGTTGATACCATACACTGAGAAGCACGTTACGGTTGATACCATCATTAACAAAGATGGCACTGAGAAAAAGGTTAATAAAACGAGTTACTCACAGCATACAGCGATTGTATTGCCTGACAATATCAATATTAAAACCAAACTTTACGAGAAACATCGTAAACGCAGTATTTATGAATCGCTGGTCTATACCGCCGATTTGAATATTACGGGAAACTTCAAACGTCCCAATATTGAAGGCTTATCTCAGGATATTGATGAAATTTACTGGAATAAGGCATGGTTAAGCCTCGGCATCTCAGATACACGAGCGATTAACCAAGTGTCTTCCCTACAATGGTCAAAGCAACAGGTGGATTTTGAACCCGGTACTCGTATTACCGATTTACTTAAAAGTGGCTTTCATGCACCTCTACAAATAGATGCAGAAGAAGAGAATTTTTCATTTTCTTTGGATATGAATGTTAATGGAAGTAATGGGTTTTATTTTGAGCCTTTTGGTAAAACCACTCGTGTGAGTATGGCATCCAATTGGCCTCATCCTAGTTTTCAGGGTAGTGTTTTGCCACAAAAGAGAGAGATAACAGATGAGGGATTTACAGCAAGCTGGTTTGTGCCACACCTTGCTCGAAGCTATCCTCAAATGTGGGTTATCGATGCACAGCAATTTGATATTCATGAATTTTCATCAGGTGTTAACTTATTTGAACCTGTCACACTCTATTCAAAGATCACACGAGCAATTAAATACGGCAGTTTATTTATCGCCCTAACTTATATTACCTTTTTGATCTTTGAGCTTGGCATTAAACGTCGTTTACACCTTGTGCAATATACGATGATCGGTCTGGCTATGTCGCTGTTTTATTTAACTTTACTTTCCCTTGCTGAACATATCTTATTCTTACCTGCTTATATTGTTTCAGCTTCAATCATTGTTGTGATGATTAGCTTATATGTTTATGCAATGATGAGAAAAGTCAGTCGTGCAAGTCTGATTGCAGTGTTGCTTGCTGGCCTGTATAGCATGCTTTATACCTTGCTGAATTTAGAAGACTTTTCATTATTAGTGGGTACAGGGCTATTGTTGGTGGTACTAGCGGTGTTGATGTACTTAACTCGAAATACGGGCAGGGGAGGCGAAGAGTAAAAATATCATGATGTGGTCTGTAGGGATTTTAATGAGAATCCCTACAGATTATTACATTTTATAATGCTTTATTTCGCTTCTGGTTTTGTGGCAGGAGCAGGAGCAGCTTTTACTTCAGCTTTTGGAGCAGGTGCTGCTGTAGGAGCTGGTGCGGTTGCTGGCATTCCCATCGCTGGTGCTTTGCTTTGAGCGTAGATTGACTTTACTAATGCAGCAAATGCTTGTTGACGAGCTTTCTGTATCGCCAAGAATTCTTGCCATTGTGCTTCTGTTGGGTATATATTTGCCGCTGCCGCTGCCGCTGCCGCTGGCGCTGCTTGCATTGGCATCATCGGTGCAGCGTTGTTGCTTCCACCCCAGTTTTGGGGAAAACCAGCACCATTTATATTGTTTCCACCTGATGTATAGCCTGAGGTGTTGCCGTTACCGCTTCCACGACCTGTTGCATTTCCGTCTATGTTGCCAGCATAATTTCCATTACCTTGGGCTGACATATCACTTGTCATATTGGATCGACCTTTACCTTTGAATATAATTGTAAAGTCAATATCTCCCGCTGCATCACCTGTGCCTTTACCCCAACCTTGTGTATTGGTGCTGCCAGTGCCGTATGCATTGCCACTCCCTGTACCGTAGCCATTGCCAGTGCCGTATGCGTTTCCATTTGCAGAACCGTTGTTCATACCGTCAAACATATCGGCTGAAACTGTTCCTGTTAAGGCCATAAATGTTGCCAGTGTGGCGATTGTTAATTTAATTTTCATGTTAGCTCTCCTAGTGATTATGATGTGTCTAAACCCATTATTTTTTTTAATATTTGAGATCTTTGAACGAAAGGTCTCAATATTGCTCAAAATAGTGTAATTTAGCCCTAGAAATACAAAAGCCCTATCACATTTGTAGATACATTGAACAGTATAGACTATTCGCATAGTGCTTATATCAAGGTATGTTAATTATTTTGTTTTTCTATTGGAAATAGCTTGTTTTCCAACGCTAATAGATAGCGTTTAGTATCTAAGCCGCCAGCATATCCTGCCAGTTTTCCTGATTTATTGATTACACGATGACAAGGTACAACAATGCCAATTGGATTTAAGCTATTTGCATGTCCTATGGCTCTTACAGCCTTGGGTTTATTGATACTATTTGCTTGCTCTGAATAAGATCGCGTCTCTCCATAAGGAATTGTTAACAAAGCTTGCCATGCTGATTGTTGGAAGTCTGTTCCCGTGAAGCCAATAGGTAAATCGAATATTGTTCGCTGATGAGCAAAGTATTCATCGAGTTGTTTCTGGGTTTGTTTGATAATTTTATTGTTGCCTTGAGCCATGCTTCCAAACAAGGCTTTTAAGCGAGGCCAGTTTGCATCAAAAGCAACGCATAATAACTGTTCACTATTAGCCGCAATATAAATAAGTCCTGTTGGGCTAGGATGTGTTTGGTACTTAATGCCCATTATTTGGTATTTTTTACATAGTTTTTCGTTTCTTCAATAGGATATTTTTTCTTATTGATTTCTACTTTTTCAGCTACCGTTTTATCAAGGTCAATATTTAAATCATGACAAAGATAGGTCAAATAGATTGCAACATCGGCAATTTCATATGCGATTTCTTGTTTCTCATTAGCACTAGGTGGATTATTTTCAGTCCATTGAAAATGCTCTAGCAACTCAGCCGCTTCAATTGCAACAGATACGGCAATATTTTTAGGGGTATTGTATTGTTCCCAGTCTCGATCAGAGCGAAAAGCGAGGATTTTTTTGATATTTTCATCGGAGATCATGATTCAGTACACTTATTGAATTGCAATATAAATATGGACTTCATTTTGATTTTTGTAAAACTCAAAATCTGTTGTATAAGCTCTTTTATATGGTACATCATCCTGAGAAAAGTATGCCCAAACTTTCTCCCATGTCTCAATTACACATTGAGGCATTTCACCCTTGCCTTCAAATACCGCATATTTGCCACTTGGTAAGGTGATTTTTTCTAAGCGTTCTGTTGATGAT
>JALVRY010000057.1 GCA_027024625.1 Thiotrichaceae bacterium | reverse complement strand
ATATTTACTATTCTCAGGCAGCTTCCTAGGAGCATGTTCAAGAATTAGGTACGTAGCAAACATCACAGAAAAATCATAAAGTGGATTTATTGGATGAGGCAAATAGTTGCTCTATTTAATGAATTTAATAAGTCTACCTTATGATTTTTCTGTGATCTGCACTAGCTCATTAGCCCTTGGACAAGCTCCTAGCTAGCTTTTTAATTTATTTCTCTACAACTGTTTTTTTCAATTCAGCATGAAGTGGAAGTAATTCCTCTAATGCACGTTTATAAACATTGCGTTTAAAATAAACAACATTCTTTGCGGGCATCCAGTAATTGACCCACTTCCAGCCGTCAAATTCCGGCTTTTCTGTGGTTTCAAAATCTAAACGCGACTCATCGCAAAGCATCCGAACCAAAAACCAACGTTGCTTCTGTCCTATGCAAACTGGTTTTGAATAACGGCGAATCATGTGTTTTGGCAAACGGTAACGTAACCAATCTTGAGTTGATCCTAACACTTTCACATGCTCAGGTTTTAATCCAATCTCCTCATGTAATTCTCGGTACATTGCATCCAGACAACTCTCTCCATAATCAACACCACCTTGTGGAAATTGATAAGAGGTTTGTCCGATACGTTTACCCCAAAAAACATCGCCATCGCAGTTGCAGAGAATTATTCCGACGTTGTGTCGGAAGCCGTCTCCGTCAATCACAATGTATCTCCAATGTAATTTAATATTACCAAGATTCTTCCATATCCCTTATCATTCAGCAAATAAGAAATGACAATTTCCCAAATTATTTTAACCTTCCTGTTAAATTTAATATTTTTGCTTACTAATCAAACAAAATAGACACCATATTATGACACTAGCCTTATTTGATCTCGACAATACCCTTTTATCTGGAGATAGTGATTACGAGTGGGGGAGCTTTCTCGTTTCAAAGAAATTAGTGGATGAACAAATTTATGAAGAGGCTAATCAGAAATTCTATGATGATTACAAAGCAGGGTCGTTGGATATATATGAATTCTCTGCTTTTTCCTTTGAACCATTATCACGTTTAACAATGAATCAGCTTGATGAGCTACACCAAGAATTTATGGAATCTCATATTCTTCCTCTCATTACAGATCAGGCAAGGGAATTGGTAAAAAAACACCAAGAACAAGGCCATAAAACAGTAATTATTACTGCAACCAATAGTTTTATAACCACCCCTATTGCAAAGGAATTTGGTATTTCAGAATTAATTGCTACAGAACCAAAAGTTATTAATGGTCGATATACCACTGAGATTGATGGTATTCCTTGTTTTAAAGAGGGAAAAGTTAAAAGGCTCAAGCAGTGGCTTAATAAGCACGATGAAACGCTAGAAAGTAGCTATTTTTATAGCGATTCTCACAATGACCTCCCTCTGCTAGAGAAAGTAGAAATTCCTGTAGTCGTTGATCCAGATGAGCATTTAAGACAAATTGCTATTGACCGAGGCTGGAAAGTGATAAGCCTAAAAAAATAAACAAACCACATGCAACTAGACTAAATATAATATGCACTACTAACATCGTTATCTTGGGGTATGATTGATTCTAATTGAGAGAATTGAGTTTCAGAATTCTACCCGAGTTGCAGCATATCTGAGAATAGGGCTGGTAAATTAAATTTACAATGTATAGTTCTCGTTGCTAGGAGAGATTACTATCTATTGATAATTTCATCACCGAGTTCTCACATGAGCTCCAGAGTGTCAATAAGCGATGTATTGAGTCATTATTCAGCTTAACCGCATGTGGTTTAACACACACTCCATCTTCCTTATTATCAATTACTACGTCCATGTAGTTTTAACATAAAGCCGTAACTTCAGTGCGGCACAGCGACCAAGTTATATTGCCAGCTGTTATCCGTATTGAAGTTACTGATTAGGTTAATTTATTTATTCAAATGGAAATACAATTTCTTGGGTCTGTTTTACGGCTTTAATACCTTTCTTAGCTGAATTGTGCTGAATCATTTCAGCAGGAGCTTTTTCAAATTTTTCTAGTTTCTTCTGATTATGCTTATCTGTACTTGTGCCACCAACAACAACGGCTGCGCTTAATAAGAACCCCAGACTGATTGGATCAATAAAGCCACGTACTTTTTTCATAACAATCACCTTTATGTTATAATATTATAAATAACTAATATTCGTAATATTTACTGCATGGCTACACCATATGAAAGTACCGTCAATGAATGGTCAAAACTTTTGGGGGTGTATAAACTTTGCTCGATATTAGGTGATCGTTTGTACTGAGGCATTCACATGGAAGGAT
>JALVRY010000056.1 GCA_027024625.1 Thiotrichaceae bacterium | reverse complement strand
GGTGTTCATCGTGGTATTCGGCAAGCGGTGTGACGATAGTGCCTTGCCCAAGTAGCGATTCGATAATCAGTGGTTCGTAGGGATCACCCTCATAATACTGAGCAAGTGTCTTGCGTGCGGTGTTGTCTTGAATATCGACTGGGCGACCAATATAGATGGCGGCGTGTGTCCAAGGGGACAGGGTGACAATTTTTATAACCTCGCTAACATGCGTTTTGCCTTCGAACAAAATCACATCAGCGGGGCGGACTTCACGTTTGAGTCGGTCAAAGTTACAAAAGACCGCTGAATCCTCCTTGGGACTACTGTTTAACCAATCTACGATGTGCCGCCATAGCCAATTCTTGCATTGACTTAACATGGCTGGCTCCGAAAATTTTTGATTATTATTATTTGGCGAAGATGCTTCTGATGTTTCGCCTGCATTTATATACTCTTTTGCTCTAAGTTTAGATCAGTTTTCTTGTTTCTTCTGAAAGATAAGTGATTGTTAAAATGTGACAAAAAGAATAATCGGCAGATAAGTTAGGATTAGAGAATTAACCGCTGTTTTCTTCAGATAAGCAGTACAAAGCCCAATCTAGTGCCCTTTTATCCATAAGTAAATCCTAATTGTCATTAGGTCAGTTTATGACAATTTTATTCCTGTTATTAATTAACTCAATTAAAAAAATTAATGAATAGCAGGGATACAGCAAAATGATTAACTTAAAAAAAGCATTATTAAGATTATTAACAATTGGTCTATTTATTAGCCTTCCCGCTTTGGTTTCGGCAACAGAAAAGAATATTGCTGTTTACTATGCACCCAACCCTCCCGTTGATTTATTAGCTAAATTTGATCGTGTTATTGTGGAAGCTGACAATGTTAAAGCAGAAGAGGTTGCTCAAATTAGAAAAGGTGGAGCAGATGTTTTTGCTTATGTCAGTATCGGTGAGGTTTCTCCGACTCGTCAATGGTATTCAAAAGTTAAAAAGACTTGGGTGCTAGGTAAGAATATCGCTTGGGATAGTGATGTTATGGATTTAACTAATCCAGAGTGGCAACAATTCTTAATGGCAGAGGTTATTACTCCACTATGGAATAAAGGCTATCATGGGCTTTTTCTTGATACGCTCGATAGCTTCAAACTATTTGCATTAACATCGCAGAAGCAGAAAGTACAAGCTACTGCATTGCATGAATTCTTAGTCAATGTGAAGAAGCAGTACCCAGAGATGAAGTTTATTGCAAACCGTGGCTTTGACATTATGCCTGAGATTGCAGATCAGCTGGATGCTGTAATGGCAGAATCACTGTATGCTAGCTGGGATAATGGACACAAAGAGTACAAGACCACATCAGAAAAAGATCAAAAGTGGTTGTTAGCCCAACTCAACAACATTAAAGAAACTTATGGGCTTGATATTATCATTATTGATTATGTGCCACCTCATGAAAGAGCAAAGGCAAATAAAATCGCTAAAATGATTCGCGATAATGGTTTTATCCCTTGGGTTAGCACACCAGAACTTAACTATATGGGTGTTAGTTCGGTTGATGTTAAACCAACAAAAGTGCTTGCTCTATTTGATAGCAAAGTGGATGGTCATGATAAGACAGCGATTATCAATAAATACTTTAAACCCATTAAGCTTCTTAACCCAGAAGGCACGCTAGAGTTATATGATATTCAGCTTGGTTTGCCCACCCAAGTTGTTGCAGGGCAATATGCCGCTATTGTTACAAGTAAAAAGGTCGAACCACAAGAAAGCAACTATCGTGAGTGGCTAAGTAAACAAATTAAGCAGGGTGTACCTGTTCGTATGGCTAAGGTTGGTTAAGGAAGCTGATCAAGTTATGAGCGGTTTTCTTTCTCCAAATTGAAGGTTACAAATCAGGCAATTCAGGAGGATAAATCGGATACTCTTCACCGGTAATAGGGTCAAATACTGGGGAGCAGTCTGCATTTGAGCTGATCATTTTAAACTTTTGTGTGCTTTGATTATAGGAATATGCGCCTGTTGCAAAGCAAGAGCCTTCGTTGTGGGCAAAGGTATTGATGTCAATATTGAATGCTCCATTTTTCATATAAAATGAATAGCGTAGGCTAGATAAATCATCTGAGTTTGCATTAAATTTAACATTACTTAGCCGTCGTTGGTAAGCTGTAGGGGTGCTGATACAGTAGGCGAGTCTTACTGTGTTTGCATTATCCCGCTCGATGAAAATATAGTCTTTGTGTCCATCTGCATTAAAATCGTACTTTATTACGCCATTATCTTTTACCGCTGTATAGACTTCCCTTTTGTAGCGATACCATGAGTATAGG
>JALVRY010000055.1 GCA_027024625.1 Thiotrichaceae bacterium | reverse complement strand
AAATATTCCACTGGATATACTACTCAATAATGCGGGTATCTGGGGGCAAATGGGGTCGAATTTTGAAAATACAGAAGAAGAAAAATGGTTAGAAGGCTTTCGTATTAATACCATTGCTCCAATGCAGATGATGCAACTTTTTGCCAATAATGTTGCGAGAAGTAGGCAAAAAATTATTGCGAACATGAGCAGTAAAATGGGCAGTATTGATGATAATGGTTCAGGTAGTAGCTACGTTTATCGTTCCAGTAAAGCTGCGTTAAACATGGTAAGCAAGAGTGCTTCTATTGATTTGCAGCCACTAGGTATTACTGTTGTTATTTTGCATCCAGGTTGGGTGCGTACTGATATGGGCGGACCACATGGTGAAATTAATACCCAGCAGTCTGCGGAAAATATGAGGAAAATTCTATCAAATCTAACAGCGGAAGATGCAGGTACTTTTTTTGATATTGATGGAAGTACTATTGCATGGTAGCTACAGTTTACTTAAAACCAAAGCGGGATAAATCCTTACGAGCAAGGCACCCTTGGTTATTTTCTGGTGGTATTGCCAGTGTTGATGGTTCTCCTCAGTTGGGTGAAACGGTTGCAGTACACTCATCAAAAAATGATTTTATTGGTTATGGAGCATGGTCACCAGATTCGCAAATTCGTGTACGAATGTGGACAAATCGAAAGGAGGAAATAAATACAGACTTCTTTCGTAATGCTTTAATGCTTGCGATCCAGTCAAGAGAAGCTTTGGGGGTTAGTGCAAATAATACAGCCTATAGGATTATTGCGGCTGAGTCTGATGGTTTTCCTGGTTTGGTGTTAGATCGTTATGGTGATTATCTGGTTGCACAGTTTTTAAGTGCAGGTGTGGAATATTGGAAATCAACCTTAGTTGAGCTATTTGCCGAGCTTATCCCCTGTAAAGGAATCTATGAGCGTTCCGATGTTGCGGTGCGAAGAAAAGAAGGTTTAGAGCAAGTAACAGGCGTGCTTTATGGTGAGAAACCACCCGAAAAGATTGAAATTCTTGAAGAGGGGCGAAAGTATTGGGTTGATGTTTTAAATGGACATAAAACAGGTTTTTATTTAGACCAGCGTGATAGTCGTTCATTGCTTGCGCGTTACACAAATAATAAAACTGTACTTAACTGTTTCTCTTATACGGGAGGTTTTTCCGTTGCTGCATTACAAGGTGGTGCAGCTAGTGTCGTTAATGTTGATGCATCACAAACAGCATTAGATTTATCTAGCCAAGCTGTTGAGCTAAATAGCTTGGATGATAACAAAGTTGAACATATAAATGCTGATGTATTTAAGCTACTGAGAAGTTATCGAGACGAAGGTAAAACCTTTGACGTGATTGTGCTTGATCCTCCAAAGTTTGCTGAAAATAGGAACCAAATTAAAAAGGCTGCAAGAGGTTATAAGGATATTAATCTCTTGGCATTTCGTTTATTAAATCCTAATGGACTGCTATTTACTTTCTCTTGCTCGGGTTTAATGGAAGCTAACTTATTCCAGAAAATTGTGTCGGATGCGGCCTTAGATGCCAATTGTCGTTCTGCAAAAATAGTGAAAAAAATGGATCAGGCTAGTGACCATCCTACAGCGTTACCTTTTCCTGAAGGTTATTATCTTAAAGGTTTGCTATGTCAGATTTAGATAAAACTGATACCAAGAGTGCTGCACTTAAGCTAGATGATAAATTGTTCAATTTGCTTAATCGCCTAGTTCCACTGGTTGATAATATTTCAGATGGCGTGAGAGCGATTGCCTTACTTGGTGTTATCATTACGGCATGGTTATTTGTTTGGGCTTTTTTTATTCAACATTTCTCTTTGAATGCATCATTAATTCTCTGTGGAATCGTGTTTCTACCGAGCTTAGTTCTATTGCGTTATTGGTGGGCATTGGAAGAGGTGAAAGATTTACCTAATATTGCAGAAAATATTGTTGATGATGTAACTGATGAAGTTAAATCGACTTGGAAAGAAGTTAATGAAGATAAGAAAAAAGCACTGAGCTTTATCGGGCAAGCAAAAAATATATGGGAGATGAAATCTCTACTCGGACAATTAGACGATGTATTTAGCCAGTATTTAAATATTGGCTTATTGATTAATCCATTTTCATTGTTATTAGCAATTATAGCTTTATTGGCTGTTTTGGTATTACTGCTAATTGCTTTTGGAACAATACTAACTTCAATATTTTAAATTGGAATCAGTGGCTTCAAGGTCGATGATAAAGGGCAAACAATTATAGCTACATCTGTGGCGAAGTTATGGGTTCAGGTTTTAAAATCTAATTTGGAAGTGATACTTCAGCGATTGCCCATAAGATATTGAAACACCGTTATCTTGGGCGAAACTAAAGAGACTGTTCCATGAATACTTGCACAGTCTCTAAAGTATCACTTTCTGTTTAATTAGAGCTTATCTAGGCGGGGACAGCCGTATCATGTTCAAAGCTTAAATCCAGTTTACCGTCTTTCTCTGTAATTCTAACTGTACCGCCACCATGACTTAGTTCACCAAATAATAGCTCATTGGCTAAAGGCTTTTTGATATTTTCTTGAATAACACGTTCCATTGGTCTTGCACCCATTAGTGGGTCGTGACCTTTTTCTGCCAGCCAAGTTCGAGCTTTGTTATCTACAATCAGTGTGATTTTCTTAGGTTCTAATTTAGCTTCTAACTTAATTAAGAATTTATCAACAACAGATGTAATGACTTTACTATCCAAAGAGTTAAATTGAATAATGGCATCAAGACGATTACGGAATTCAGGTGTAAACATTTTCTTAACTGCTTCCATGCCATCAGTTGAGTGATCTTGTTGGCTAAATCCAATTGAGCTGCGGTTAAGTTGTTCTGCACCTGCATTGCTGGTCATGATCAGGATGACGTTGCGGAAATCAACTTTACGTCCATTCGAATCGGTTAATGTACCGTGATCCATGACTTGTAGTAATAAATTAAATACATCAGGATGTGCTTTTTCAATTTCATCCAATAATAAAACTGCATGTGGATGTTTATTTACAGCATCTGTTAAGAGACCACCCTCATCAAAGCCAATATAACCTGGAGGAGCACCGATTAAGCGAGATACCGTGTGTCGCTCCATGTATTCAGACATATCAAAACGTAGTAACTCTATACCTAAGTGACTGGATAATTGCTTACACACCTCAGTTTTACCAACGCCTGTTGGTCCTGCAAATAAGAATGAGCCAATTGGCTTATCATCATCACGCAAGCCAGAACGAGCCATTTTGATGGCTGTGCTAAGTTGGTCGATTGCATCATCTTGGCCAAATACAACTAGCTTGAGGTTACGATCTAGCTTTTTCAGCGTTTCTGTATCTGAATTAGATACTGTCTTAGGCGGAATACGCGCAATCTTTGCAACAATTGATTCGATGTCTTTTACGTTAATAGTTTTTTTGCGCGATGATGCAGGCTGCAAGCGTCGATTAGCCCCTGCTTCATCGATAACATCAATGGCTTTATCTGGTAAGAAACGGTCATTAATATAACGAGCAGATAATTCAGCAGCAGATTTTAATGCAGGTTTCGTGTATTTAACGCTGTGATGTTCCTCAAAACGTGTTTTTAAGCCCTGCAAAATTTTAAAGGTTTCATCAACAGTAGGTTCATTAATGTCGATTTTTTGGAAGCGACGAGCTAATGCACGGTCTTTTTCAAATGTGCTGTTATATTCTTGAAATGTTGTGGAGCCGATGCATTTCAATGCACCTGATGCTAGTACAGGTTTAATTAGGTTAGATGCATCCATAGTGCCACCAGAGGTTGCACCTGCACCGATAATGGTGTGAATTTCATCAATAAAAAGAATAGCATGTGGTTCTGTTTTGATTTGATTTATCACTGCTTTTAAGCGTTTCTCAAAATCACCACGGTATTTTGTACCCGCAAGTAATGCACCTAAATCCAATGAATAGATAATGGCATCCATTAATATTTCAGGGACTTCTGCATCGACAATACGCTTTGCTAAACCTTCCGCAATTGCAGTTTTACCAACACCCGCTTCTCCAACGAGTAGTGGGTTATTTTTACGCCTGCGACAGAGTACTTGTACCGTACGTTCGACTTCGGAATCACGTCCAATTAGGGGATCAATATTTCCTAGAGCCGCTTCTTCATTTAGATTAACCGCATACTGATCAAGTGGTTTCTTTGAAGCTTCTTCGGTATCAGTATTTTGTTCTTCTGCTTGAATATTCTCGTTACTCTCTTCATCAAAGTCGATCAAAAAGTCATCAGCTTCATCGCCATCTTTACGGACACCGTGTGCGATATAGTTCACAATATCTAGGCGTTTAACGCTTTGACGGTTTAGATAATAAACAGCATGTGAGTCTTGCTCACCGTAGATGGCAACTAATACAGCATCACCGTTTACTTCGCCTTGGCTTGCGGCTTGAGCACTATAAACAGCACGTTGTATGACGCGCTGAAAACCTAATGTGGGTTGGATTTCGCGCTCATCACCTTCGGGCAAAATTGGCGTGCTTTCTTCAATAAAAGCTTCTAATTCGTATTGCAGCAGGGGAATATCTACACCGCTACCACGCATGGCATCAGCGGCACTGGGATTTTCTGTTAAAACAAGCAGGAGATGTTCAACAGTAACAAACTCATGACGGCGTTCACGAGCATCTTTGAACATTTGGCTAATGGAATATTCAACTTCAGCACTTAGCATTATTTTAGGCCTCTTCCATTGTACATAATAAGGGTTGTTCGTTGTCTCTGGCGAATTGATTAACTTGATTCACCTTCGTTTCAGCGATGTCTTTAGTATAGACGCCACAGATACCTTTGCCTTTTGTATGAACATTGAGCATGATGCGTGTTGCCTTTTCTCCGTCCAAGTTAAAGAATATCTGTAGGATTTCTACGACGAACTCCATTGGAGTGAAGTCATCGTTAAGAAGTATAACCTTATAACGTGATGGTTCTTTGACCTCTGGGCGGGATTCCTCTACCGCCACACCAGATTCATCGTTGTACTGTGTTTTATCAGACATTTTCTTATCCTGAATTTCCCCAAAAGCTCTTTTCTAAGAGTCTATCAGACAAAATTATTAAGATTTGTATCGTAATGATTTTTTGCTACAAAATTATCATGTGCACTGCAGTTTCTAGTATATCAGTATATGCTTATTTTCTGCCAACAGCCCTGATGACAGAGGGTTTACTACGGCAAAGTAAAGTTTTAAGCCTTAAGTAGGAGTGCACACACATTTAACAATTTACTGGTCTATTTTCCGCTATTCAAGCCATTCTCTCAGTCGCGTAGCACGGGCTATGCTTCTTCGATAATGAATGAATATCAAAAAATATCCTTCGCAAATTTTGTTAAATTAACTATGCACTCCTACTTAGTTCCCCCACAAATTCATAATTGAGGTGAATTTTATAAATTCAATGCGGGTATGCTTTTCACATTTTTGTTAGATGGTACATGGCAATCTCACCAAATAAATTAGGAAAATAGCCCATCAAAAGCCCTTGTTCATGTGAATGGTCAACAACAGTACGTTTTATAATTCGAATGTCATTGTTTTTGCAGAAAATTTCAAAGTCTCTAACAGTACACATATGTGTATTTGGTGTGTTATACCATTGATAAGGAATGGTGCGAGTGACGGGCATTTTTCCAGATATCCCAAGTGAAATGCGGTTTTTCCAATGTCCATGATTTGGAAAAGTAACAATAGCCTCTTTGCCCACACGAAGCATTTCCATTAGTAGATGATCAGGTCGCTCAGTTGCTTGCAATGTTTGGCTCATCACAACGTAATCAAATGAATTATTGGCAAAGTATTCCCCTAAGCCCTTGTTCAAGTCAGATTGAATAACACAGACCTTTTTTTCAATACATTGGGTTATTTTTTCATGATTGATTTCTAAACCATAGCCCTGAACATTGAGGTTTTCTTGTAGGTGTTGCATCAAGGTGCCATCACCACAACCGAGATCAAGCACACGGGAGTTGGGTTTAATCCAATCACGAATTTGATTTAAATCAGCTCGCATGACTACAATTCCTCCGAGATATTATTCATAAATGCATGTAATGCAGAGAAATAATCAGGAATAGGCATAAGGAAGGCATCATGTCCCTGTGGAGCTTCAATTTCCACATAACTGACAGGTTTATGTGCATCAAGCAAGGCTCGGACGATTTCCTGTGAGCGTTCAGGGGAAAATCGCCAATCTGTAGTAAATGAAGCAACAAAAAAACTAGATTGCGTCTGTTCAAATGCTTTAGCCAAATCATCATCAAAATCAGCGGCAGGATCAAAATAATCGAGAGCCTTAGTCATCAATAAATAGGTATTGGCATCAAAACGATGGACAAAAGCTTGTCCCTGATAACGCAGATAACTTTCAATTTGGAATTCAATATCATAACCGTATTTGATAGAGCCTTCGCGTAACTCTCGTCCAAACTTCTTACCCATCGATTCATCTGAAAGATAAGTAATATGACCTAGCATTCGAGCCAATTTAAGACCGCGTTCTGGTACGACATCATGATCGTAAAAATGACCATTATGAAATTCGGGATCAGTCATAATGGCTTGCCGAGCAACCTCATTAAAAGCAATATTCTGTGCCGATAAGCGAGGTGCAGCGGCGATAACTACTGCATTTTTTACACGTTCTGGGTAATCAATAGTCCATTGTAAAACTTGCATTCCCCCTAAACTCCCACCAACCACAGCAGCCCACTGATCTATGCCAAGCTTATCTGATAATAATACCTGAGTACGAATCCAGTCTTTAACCGTAACAATTGGAAAGTCAGAGCCAAAAGGCTTGCCTGTTTCAGGGTTGGTAGTTGTAGGACCCGTTGAGCCTTTGCAACCACCAATATTATTTGATGAAACAATAAAAAATTTATCAGTATCAAAGGGTTTCCCTGAACCAATTGCTGACTCCCACCAGCCGGGCTTTCGGTCTTCCATACTATGATAACCTGCTGCATGATGATCACCTGAGAGGGCATGGCAGATTAAAATAGCATTGGACTTATCAGCATTTAGTGTGCCGTAAGTTTCGTAAACAATATCGTACGATGAGAGCTCTTGTCCGCAATCGAGCATTAACGGCTCATCAAAATGTAGC